>CAZQWI010000028.1:0-8603 GCA_964596995.1 uncultured Pseudomonadales bacterium | reverse complement strand
AAAGCTGATGCAAAAAAAGCAGCTGCAGAAAGTAGAACTGCTCCGCAATCTCCAGAAGCTGATGCTGGTTTGACAGTTGAGCAATCAGTTCAAGCTTTATTGGCAACACTTAAGTCAAAAGATCAAAATTTATTACTCAAACTAGGACTTATTAAAAATCAAGAAGACGAGGGAGATGATTCAGAAATTGGTGCTTTAGCAGAGTTGGGCAGACAGAGATTAGAAACAACTCATAACAGAGAAAAAATTGCTGATTTGGAGGCAAGAATTGAAGAAAATCGAAAGAAAGAAGGATCCATTCAAGATAAAGTTCGTGAGTATCTATATATAAAGTATGGTTCACACGAAATAAGTAATGTTACCGCTGACGATAGTGGTTTTATGGATCCCATATATTTGGAGATTATGGAGACTAGAGAAACTTTGACTGATTTAGAAAGACAACTTGAAGAGGCAAGGCGAGAGATAAACGAAGCAGGTTCTGCCACAGAAGAACTTACTGGTGATGGTTTAGCATTTAATCCAAAACGAAGAAGACAGGTAAAAAGAGCTTTAGAAAGAATAATTTCTCTTTCTAATGATGATGAGAGTAGGGTGGCTGATATCAGGGATGCTTTGCAGAAACATTTACGTATTTTAGAAGCTGGCGCCTGGAAACCATTTGAGAGCCTTCAGCAAAAACCACTTTTTGTCAAGATAAAAAGTGTTTTTGAGAAATTAAGTGGTTATGCAAAAGAACAGTGGGAAAATAGACCAAAATCATTTGCAGAATGGAAAGACAGAGCGAGAGATAAGTCGATTGAGCGTTGGGAAAAACGAAAGGATAGTTACGATAAAAAAGAGCAAGCATGGAGAGCTAAACTTAATTTAGAGTCAGTCAATTCAAAAGAGTTAACTGATTGGGAAATGGCATTAAGAAAGGGTCAAACTCTTGAAGCCAGACAAGTAGTGGCTTTAGTTCTTGAACAAAGAATAGGCTCAATTCCAGAGTTAAACAAACACAAGAAAATACTTAAAGAAGCAGGAATCGATCTACAATATGATTTAATGGATTGGCTTAAATTTCAATGGGAGAAAAAGTTAACTGACGAGAGAATGGAAGCCGATGCAAATGTTAGGAAATTAAAAGAAGAAAAAGCTGATGGTGACTCTCCAGAAGCAAGAAAAGAACTTAGAAAGGCAATCGTAGCTCAGACAGAAGCATATCTAAAATGGCTAAACTTGAAGGTTTACGATCATGTTAAAAAGTCAGCTATTTTAGAAGCACAAGTTGATCGATTTGGTAGGCCAAATGCTACGGGTAAAGCAAAAGAAGATGTTGATGGGACTGGATGGCAAGGTTTGGTTAATAACCTAAGAAGATATATGTCTTTGCCAAAGATGACTGCAGGAAAAAGAGATGTAGCCTTCTACGTGGCTTATTTACCTTCAACATTTGGGCTGTTGACTGCCCCAGGTTTAACTGCTGGAGCGAAGAACGTTATCATGGGAGTAACCTCTGGAGTAAGTGTTGGTGGTGAAGTAATTAGACAAAGAATTGAGGCTCAATATGGGGGAGACAGCGAGGCTTACTGGGAGAGTTTGCGAGTTAAAGAGGGTTTTGGTAGCAAAGCAATTCTTGCTCTTCAGAGGATGGCTGTTTCTAGAGCTGTTCAAAGTGTTAGAGATGGTGTATCTGGAGGTGCGATGGCAGCGCAAGTTAGCAGTCTCTTTGGATTTGATGACATAGCTTACCAACTCAGAGAAGGTATCGATCGTGCTGCACAAGGATTAAGAGGTGAGCTTCCCGCTGATATTCAAAAAATTGTGGATCAGCATCCAGAAGTTATTGCTGAGATGGAAGAGCTTCAGGCGGAACTTGATAGAGTTACCCAAGAAACTGCTCAGCAAGCTGAGTCACTTCAAGCTGAACTAGGTGATGCCCAGCAAGCTGCAAAAGATTTGGAGGCTGAATTAGAAAGAAAAGCTCAGCAGTTAATTGAAGAGCAAGAAAAAGTGGCTGAGGCAACTAGAGAAGCTGCTGAACGTTCGGCTGCTTCTCGAGCTGAAGAAGTAGCTGCTGAAGCAGCTAAAGAAGTTACCTCTGAGGCAGTTTCTCATTTACCAGAAGCTCTTGCTGATTATGGTGATCAAGTAGTTCAGATGAAGGGTGGTGATTTTCTTGGTAACTTTTCCACTCTCTGGGCTGCCAACAATAATCTTTCAGCTGAACTTGATCCAACGAGGAATGCAAACTCAATGGCTGGATTTTTAACTAGAGCCTTTAGGGCATTAAATCCAGGGATTGATCCAGCTAACCTTGATCCTGAAAAGACTTATAATTTCTTAACTGAAGAAGCAGTTAAGGTTTTGTTGCCTGAAATAAGAGCAGCTGAAAAAGCCGCTCTTGAGCAAGGTATTAGGAGTCTCGATTTGCCTCAGCAGTTAATGGCTGCAGGTATTGATGGGTTTACTTATCCTACTTTCAATGATGAGCAGTTAGCTTTAGTGTTAAAAACTGCTTTAAATAAATAAATATCAATAATAAATATAACTGCCTATGTCAAAAATTTCAGATCTAATAAAAATGATGCGGGATGATGGTGTTGAGGAGGAAGAGATTACTCTTACTCTGGAAGAAATGACGAAATCGACTGCAATGGAACTTTTTACTCATCTACTGTCTTTGATCAGCAAAGACGAGGCCGAGTTGTTGGATGTCGTTGCAGACGATCAAGAAAGAGTTGACCAGTTGGTTGATGAGATGTATCAAAAGTATGAGGGCAAGACTACTGAGCAAGCTGTTGAGGAGATGAACGCTCGTTTTATCGAAGCCTTTTTAGATGGTTACGGTGCTTAAGCTTCAATCTGTCTGATAGTTTTACCAGCTTTTTCGAGAATGGTTATTGCGTAGTTATTTGAGTGTGGATTTTTATAGACGATCTCTTTTATCTCGGTTTGTGCCAACATTCTGGCACAGATTGGGCATGGCATTAGATTAATAAAAAGAGAACAGTTTTTTAGGTTGATATTTCTTCTTGTTGCCTCCAAAACCATCTCAACCTCAGCGTGATTGGTGTCGTAATGATTTAGGTCTTGAGGTGGAGTTTTGTGTTTTTCCTTGTTGGCTCCATGCAAGAGAGCGTAAGTTTCAAATGGCACAACTTTATTATAAGTGGCCAATAAAAATTCCCCGTTTTTTGCCAATACGGCTCCTGTTTGCCAAGTATTGTCAAAAGAGCGGTGAGAAACTTCATCAACGAGCTTAAATAGAGTGTTCTCGCTACAACTCTCAGAATAATTAACCGGAAGCTTTGGTCTTTCTATGATGATTTTCGATTCATACTCAAGAGCTTCTTTTTCATCGTTAAAAGCACTCGCGAACTTGAATGGGATCTTCAGTTTTTTTATTACTTGGTACTCATCTCGATAATGAAAGGCTCGATGCCAAGAGCCATTGATGCCAATAATTGCTGACCAGTCATGTTCGGCAATGATTGCCGACGCTTGAGCTTGCGAATACTCCAAAATACTAACCCTAGCGCTATTTAGTTGTACTAGACTCTCTTTGAGTGTTTTAACAGTGAGAGTTCTAAATTGAGGAGAGTTTTCTAAGCCCAGAATAAATTTTTCGGTAAATACTCCCCATACTATTGTTTTATCAGTATTTTTTAGTAGTTGGTTGGTCAGCTGGGTAATTCTTTCTGAAGAAATTTCGCGGGAGCCCAATATCAAGATGGGGGAGTTCTCAATTTCAGCCAGTTGTTGCCATGAGAAAATTTTCAACCTATTTTTCATTATTTGTCGCTTACCAAATTGCTCTGATATTTTTTCTCGTATTTTTGAAGAGTTTTCTTGATTAACTCAGACTGATTTTTGTATAAATCTATATTTTCTAGGGGAGTGTGTGCAAGCTGCTGATAGTTCCAGTGACACAGCTCCGGATGATTAAAAGGAATAAACTGAATGTGAAGGTGATCGGTAACACTCATCTGTGCTTGCTCGCCACCTTCGCGAATTAATGTCCACATCCCTCTACAGCCATGTACTTTCTTAATCAGTTTTTTTGCTAGATAACTAAACTTTCTGACTGTTTCCCATTGAGCTGAAGACAGTTCTTTGGGTGAACTAATATGTTGGCGAGGAATAGCCATCAACTGTCCATCGGTATAGGGATAAAGGTTAATTGTTAAAACGATCTCATTTTCTTCTAGCAAAATATACTTTTCTTTGAGATCGCAAAAAACACATTTGCCAGTATTTTGCCAGATTTTTTCGTACTCTCCGCTGGTCCTAGCATTTTTTTTATACTGCTGATCCTGGATGTGATTCATAGAGCTACTGTTATGTGTGTTTGGGAGATTTTCCACCATCTCCCAGCGGTTTCTTAGTTTCACCCATAAAATCCTTTAAAACTTCATTGAGTTGTGCTGAGGCGCTTTTTTTAAGTATTTGAGTGGTTGAGATAAATGGGGACTGCCGATCAACTAAATTCACCTTGCCTCCATATCCAATCACGGTTTGATACTCAGGAGAATCTTGATAGCCGTTGTTCCAGTCTTCTTTTACTGTTACATATACATCTGGCTGTAGCTGAGCAAGAGTGGGTTGATTGCTGAGAGTAGGAACAACTGTAACCAAGTCAACAAATCTCAGATAGCTAATCATCTCAGCTCTAATTTTTTCATCCAAAATGGGGCGGTTAGGACCTTTGAGAGTGCTAACCGTTTGATTACTGCTCACTCCAACAATTAAAACATCTGCAAGTTTTTTTGCCTCGGCTAGATATCTTACTTGGCCAACATGCAACATGTCCCAGGCTCCAGCTGTATAAACAATCGTTTTTTTCTTAGAATGAATAATTTTACCAACCTCCTCAACTTTATTGGGAAGAATTAGTCTCTTTTTCCAGTTAAATGCCATGTGTATGTCTCTTAATTATTGATAAAAAACCAAAAACAACCCGCCAGTGCGGGCAGCCTGTTTAATTTGCTACGAACCTAATCATTTATATCAGGATTATATAGGTAAAAGCAACTGCTTACTTCCATATTTAAGAAGAAAATTTTTTGTTTTTAGAAAATGCTGGTTTTGATAGAGAGATTCATAGGGATTGTGCTTAAGAAAATGGTAGAAGTCGATAAGCAAATACATAAAAACTAGTTCTTTTATCAATGTTTGGTTGAGTTGAACGTTTCCAGCTCTTTTTATATATCCAGAATTAAGAAAATGTTGCATAATTTTGTTTGGCGATTTGTCTTTGCAATCAATGAGTAAGAAGGCGAGAGTGCGGGAGATATCAAGCTCTTTTGGACCAAGAGCGGCTTTTTCAAAATCTAGAACGCCAGTTATTGTGATATTTTTTTTCGCTCTAGAGTTTTTCTTGAGTTTCAAGACGAATCTTTGATCAAAATGACAATTTGACAGATTGTTAAAAAGAATATTGCCTCGAACAAAATCAAGGTGGAGGAGTTGGGATTCTTTTTGAACATTTAACCATTTTATGAGTCTTGAAAATCTATTAAAAGAGGAAGTATTAACTTTTAATTTCAGTTTTTGTTCAATTGCTTGCTGAATTTTAAAATTATTAAAATAATTGTTCATTTCTAATAATTTTTGTTGTAAATTAGAGCATTCTTTACTGGCGATAATTTTTGAATTCGTGCGAATTTTTGCTAAATCTTGATGAAGATAACCCAAAACTTGTCCTAGTAACTTAATATGCTTTTTAGTGTAGTTTTCCCATTCAGTAGTGTGTCCATCTAAGTAGTTATATAGGCAACAATAAACTATTTGACTGTTCTGCTGGAGTTTCAAAACTGTTTGCTGATTTTTTGAGATGGTTTGGCGAGTTGGCCAGCCATTATCGGCGAGTTGGTTTGAGATGAGATTGGCAAGTTTAATTTTTTTAAGAACTTGAGGCTCTCTTTTGTAAAAAATAAGAGCAATCTCCTTTGGTTTAGCGGTGCTAATCTCTATTGGCACTATTAAGTTTCGATATCCAGACTGGGTTGGTTTAATGGACATATCTTTTTGATCATATCCAAACTCTGTCAAAACTTTTCGAATAACGGCTTGGCTAACTTTTACTGGCATATTTGCTCGGTTTTTCTTGGAGTATAATCTATTTAATTAGTGTTGTTAATAAATTTTTTTGATTATTCCCGGGGGCTTGTTCCTCAGATTTATTAGTAATGATAAGTAATCTATGAAAATAACCGCAGTAAAAACTCCAATTGTCAGGGCAGGAGATAATCTTTTTGAGCATATTGCCAATAGTATTTCTTCAATAGAAGAGGAGTCGGTGTTGGTAGTGGTTTCAAAGATTGTCAGTTATTCTCAAAATCGCTTAATTCCGATTAATAATGGAACCCATGATGAGAAGTATGAAATTGTTAGACAGGAAGCAGATCTATATCTTCCCAACAGTATCTCTAAATACGATCTGATGTTTACAATTAAAAACGGTCACTTAACCGTCAATGCGGGAGTTGACGAATCTAACGCAGACGGTCATTATTTACTCTGGCCAATCAACCTTCAACAAGAGGTTAACAACATCTGGAAATTCTTACGCGAACACTATCACCTAAAGAAGGTTGGAGTGATTGTCACCGACAGCAGAACTTGGCCGTTGCGCTGGGGAGTAGTTGGTACCTGTCTGGCCCACTGTGGCTTTAAACAGTTATATGATTACAGAGGACAACCAGATGTATTTGGTCGAGAGATTCATTTTGTTCAGCAAAATATTGCTGAAGCAATGGCGAGTTTTTCTGTTTTAGAGATGGGCGAAGTAGCTGAACAAACGCCATTGGGAGTAATTGAGAATATCAAGAAAATAGAGTTTCAAGATCATGAGCCAACCGCACAAGAATTAGTAGATCTGAGAATTGATATTGACGATGATATGTATGGGCCATTGCTGACGAGTGTTTCTTGGGAAAAGGGTGGGGGAGGTATTAAGATAAAAAATAATAATGGGAAAAAATCTTGATTTATTATCCTCTCGAATTTTATTTGATGAGGCTGAAAAACTGGGCTTACATCCCAGGTGGGAGACGGATTATGGTTTGTTTTCGGTGAGTTTTCACAATTTACCTAAGCGAGAGTATTTTTTCCACTCTAATCTTAATCTCAATGGGGAGCTATCAAGAATTTTGGTAAAAAATAAGCATTTTACGCGCTTAATTTTGGAGAAAAATAATTTTGTGAATATTCCGTTTATTTTGCCACGATCTCCAGAAGAGCTGCGAGACTTTTTTGATCAATATCAGCCGATTATCTGCAAACCACTATTAGGGCAAAGCTCAAAAAAAGTTTATCTAATAAAGACAAAAGAACGTCTTGAAAAATGTTCTTTAAAGATGAATTTTTTTGAAAAATATATTGAAGGAGATGAACACCGCTACTTGATTTTAGATGGTGAGGTGATTGCGGTTCAGCACAAAACGTTATCTCCAACAAAAAAATATCCCTGGAATTTACGTTATACGGGAGTTGCTCAGTCGAAGTGGGATGAAGAGCTGATCGATCAATCCTTAAAAATTGCTTCAATTTTTAAATTAAAGTGGGCGGCGGTTGATTTTCTTCTTGATGCAGATGGAAAGGCTTGGGTGCTTGAGGTTAACTCCTCTCCAGGGATAGTCAAGATTCATCATCCTGATGATGGGGTTAAAGTGAATGTAGCTGAGTTGATTTGGAAGGTGCTGATCCAGCAATATTAGCAATGGTATGTTTTATGTCTCGTTTTTTTTCAATGATC
The DNA here is from genome assembly GCA_964596995.1 of uncultured Pseudomonadales bacterium. Lineage (GTDB taxonomy): Bacteria > Patescibacteriota > Microgenomatia > UBA1400 > PJMF01 > DAOLOF01. The sequence continues at coordinate 862 of CAZQWI010000028.1, read as the reverse complement.
GAATTGCTTTTAGAAAGGATTGATATCTTGAATTTTCGCCATCTTTTCCTTTATTAATGCTTGCGCTTAATAAAGTCTCAATCAGTGTTTGTCCAGGTTGTGGCTGAACTACATTATTAATTGCTTGTAATAAATCTGGCAGATCTGATATCTGCCAGCCGTTTCTTCTCAAGGCGATAGCTAATCTTGTGCCTTCTGAATAAGCAAGTCTACTTTCTTTGTTATTAGGATCATCCAGATTTGATTCTCGTACGAATTGTAAGCGAGTCTCTCCCCATGATTTAAGCTCATCCTGTTCTTCTTGGCCTTTCGTCTGTTCTAGAGCACGAGTAATTACTTCATGCTCTAAAGCTAGGCTGATCGATTCATGAAGAGTATTTAATAAGTTTGAGATGTTAATTGACGCTGATTTAACTCCTGTTAACATTTGTTTAATTTTTTCACCGATTCTTCTAATGGAAGGAAAACTTTTTTCTTCAGGCGATATTTCATCTAGAAGTTCTTGGGTAATGACATGCATTAGTTCATGTGCAACGATTAACAATCTCATTACGTGATCAGGTCCATGCAATTGATCACTATTTGCGGATTCAACCACAACTGTTTTTCTAAAACTTACTGCAGAATTTCTTCCTTCGATCATCCAGTTGTTTGTGTCGGAGAAAGTTGATCTATTTCTGAGCGACTTATTTTGGATTAATTTCAGTCCTTTAGAAACAATAATGACGGGTGTTTCTGTAATGATGGTTGATACCTTTTCCCTCAGTGAGGGAGCGATCTCAATAATTAATTTGGCGGCTTCATACAGAGTTGTTTGCCAATAAATTGTTTCTCTAAGCTGAGTTTGAGCAGATTCTAAATC
>CAZQWI010000027.1:8493-8750 GCA_964596995.1 uncultured Pseudomonadales bacterium | reverse complement strand
GCTTCAATTAACCGAAAAAGAAATATGCCAGTACTCGGGAATTGGTTTCTCAAAAGCTTCTGTTCTGCTGGCAGCTTTTGAGTTGGCCAGACGTTATAAAGATGACTCAGAACTTGTATCCCTTGATAACCCGAGTAAAATTTTCTATCAAACATTTGACATTAAAGATTGCAAACAAGAGATATGTCTGGCTTTATATGTTAATGGAAGCAAACAGCTGCTTCACAAAAAAACTTTGGCTATTGGCTCTTTAAATC
>CAZQWI010000027.1:0-8483 GCA_964596995.1 uncultured Pseudomonadales bacterium | reverse complement strand
TCAAAATTTTCTTGAATTTAGACAAATCCTTGAGCCAGCAATTACTATACCTGCCTCAGGATTTTTTTTGGTTCACAATCATCCTTCAGGAAACTGCCAACCAAGTCAACAAGATATTGAGGTCACCAAACAAATTGCCAAAGGTGCTAATTTAATGGGGATTGAGCTGATAGATCACATCATTGTCTCTAGAAACAGTTACTTATCGCTTAAACAAGAGGGGTTATTGGAGTGAATCAAATTGAGCGTTATTTATTAAACTAGAGACGATGCAATTGCTTTGTTCTATCAATTTTGTTCCAATTAAAGTGGAAATTGGATCTCTAATAATTCTTAATGCAAAAATAACTACAAGTGAATATTTCTGTTGAATCTCTTTAGTCGTTAAATTCTTTAGCGATTGATTTGGGAAAATAAATTCTGAGAAGTCTATAACTCTCAGTTCTTCCTGAAGTAACTGAAGAGCATCATTTAATAAAGTTATTACTTGGTCATACTCAGGCTGGTTGGTTTTTTTTTGACTCATATCAAATGATTTCTTCTTTAATTGAGTTCTTAACCAATCAACAGCCGCAAATTTTTCTGCCAATAAAAAATGAGATAGCACTCGTTCTCTATTTATTGGATGCATGCTTCCTAAGGTTAGTACAATCGATTCTAAGTGTTTTTGAAAAAGTGAAAGAACATATTCTTTAATTTCAAAAAAAACCCTGGAAGGCACAAACTCGACAGCATCAAGCTCAACTCTCCATATGGAAGGTGAATCTTTTTCCTTTTTGTTTATTTCCATACTCATGTTGCAGATAAAACATTCACTAACTCACTATCCATTTTACCACAAAATACCCCAGTTTCTCTTCTTTTTGATGAAAACCATGGTCGGCTTTGTTTATTACTTTAAACTCAAAATTTTTTTTATCTTTAGTTTGACTCGAAAGAATCTCAATGGCTTTTTGCCCTGATTTTTCTGCAGCATACTGATCATCCTCTCCATAAACAACCAACGAGGGCTTTTTAATAGCCATAAAGTACCTAAACAACGGCTTTGAAGATAACTGAAGTTGTCCTAAATACTCATTAAAAGGAAAGCAGTTATAGTCTCCATCAGGATCAGCAATATCATAGAAGGACTGGTAGGAGATCATTGAGCTTGAAAAATTTTGAGGCACAAGCTCTCGCCCTCTTTGTTGATCAATCATCTTTTTTGACTTTTCAAGCAACAATTTGAATTTCTTCACATCACCACATTCCTGAAAGTATAAGCCCGTGTCATCACCTCCGCCTAAAAGAACATATTTTTCAAAAATATTTTCTGGCTGATAGTGATCATAAACACAAATCTTGTTTGCACCAGTCGAGTGACCAACTAAAAAAAACTGCTGATAATCATGTTTTTGGAGATAATTCACCGCTCCATTAATATCATGTACTGCATCCTTAATTACCTCATAAGATGTGCCCTGCAAAACGTCTTCTATTTCCTCACCCGCCTCATCAACTTTAGTCAACTTTTTTATATAGTGAGCACCACGATTATTAAAAAGCAATAGGGCTATTCCTCGCGAACAAAAAGATTCAGCTAAAGCACGAGCTCTTTTTACAGAGTAAAAAACGGAAGAACTACCATTACCATGTAAAAAAATAGCCACTTTTTTTGTTGGTATTGAAGGAGTGAACAACAAGCCAGGAAGCAAGAGATTATCTGTAGTTATGAATTCAATAAGATCGGTGTTAAACATCATGAAAAACAATTTGTTGATCTAACTCATCAGTCACTCTATATCCTAGGTTTATTAACTCCTCTCGCAACTCATCAGCTAACTCATAATCCTTATTTCTTCTTGCTTCAGCTCTTCTTGCTAGAATTTCTTGAACAACGACTGGCAAATGTTCAAGAGATAAGCCTTGCTGTTCTTCAGTTTTTACTTCAACCAAGCCTAATCCAAAAACTGAATCAAACTCTAGTAAAAGATAATATTTTTCTTCAATAGAGATATTTTCATCCTTTGCCACCTGCCAAAATATTGCCAATGCCTCAGGAGTATTTAAATCATCATTAATTTTTCCAAAAAACTGCTGATAGTATTGCTTGCCTTCCACAGAAAGATCATCTCGATGAAAATCTTCTATATTTGACATAGAAATATCGCCGATCATTCTTTTTAATCTTTCCCAGGCCTTCTGTGCTCCTTGTAAACTCTCCCAGGTGAAATTTAGTTCACTGCGATAGTGAGCTCCCATAAACAATAAACGCAAAGCCATCGGCTCAAAACCTTTTCCCAAAACATCATCAATCGTATAAAAGTTTTCCTTCGACTTGCTCATTTTTTCACCATCAACAACCAAAAAATTATGATGAACCCAATATCTTGAAAATGGTTTTTTGCCAGTAGCAGCTTCTGATTGAGCAATTTCATTGGTGTGATGCACTGGAATGTGATCAATACCCCCGGTATGAATATCCAGCTGCTCCCCCAAATACTCCATACTCATCGCTGAACATTCAATGTGCCAACCCGGAAAGCTGCGAGGGTGCCACTTGCTTGGCCAGACCATCGCTCTGTTTTCACCAGGACGCTCAAACTTCCATAGAGCAAAATCGGTTGGATTTCTTTTACCCTCAACCTTTTCCACTCTTGCACCTTCCATCATCTGTTCAAGATTAAGATTCGCCAGCCTGGGATAATCGGGAAATTTACCACTATCATAATAAACGCCGTCACCCTCAATAACATACGTATAGCCCTTTTCCTCAAGTATTTCAACCATTTTACGCATTTGATCGATGTGGTCAGTGGCTTTGCATGAAACATCTGGCTTTCTATTGCCCATTAGCTCCATTGAGTGATAAAAGTAATCCTCAAACTTTTGTGCTATTGCCCAAACATCTTGCTTATATTTTTTAGCCCCTTTTTCAAGTTTATCCTCACCGGTGTCAGCATCAGAAGCCAAATGACCAACATCGGTTACATTTTGCACAAACTTAACTTGATAGCCCTCTTTTTCAAGAATCTTCAACAAAATATCATCCATAGTGTACTTACGCAGATGTCCAATATGAGCATAATCGTAGACAGTGGGACCACAAGCATAAAACTTAACCTCAGGGGGATTGATCGGCTTAAATTCTTCAACTTGGCGTGTAAGAGTATTGAAAATTTTCATTATTATTTAAAAATCACCTGGAAAATAATTTTAACCAGTCTTGGCTAATTTACCAATCGTCTTTCTACTATCCTCAAGTCTCGACGCAGCTTGTTTTTTCTGACTACCACCCATTAAGGCAGTGCCTCTCTTGCTTGTTTTGCCGACTGAGGGAAGAGTTCTAGCTTGAGCCTGTTGTTCTTCTTGTTGTTTTTGTTGTTTTATTTTTTCTTCTTCTTGCTTTTTTTGAAGAGCTTTTTGGTATTTTTCTTGAGCAACTCGCTGTTCTTCTTTCGTTAATTGTTGATAACGTTGATGAAGTTTGGTTTTTTTAGCTTTTTCTTCTGGAGTATCTTCACGATTAATTCCCAGAAGCGCATTTAAGTCAAAAAATTTGCCAATTTCCTTTACAATATCGCTAGTTGGTCGCTTGATTAGTTCATCAGTAAAGGAACCCACCTCTCGAGGAGGAGCTGGTTGAGATTGAGACTGATTTTGTTGAGGATTTGGTTTTGTGCCGGTATTACTTGCCTGTTGCTGAACTGCTTTCTGCTGAGTTGCCCCCTGCATGGCCTGTTGCTCAGTTCGTTCGCTATCCATACCAAACGAACTCATGGCCGATCTCATTCCTCCTGACTGTCTAGTGACTCCTCCCTGTCCTTTCATATTGAAAATAGAAAATTTTTACTCAACTGGTTTTTTTATTTTTTTGTGGTCTAACTGTCTAATTAAAAAACTATCAGCTATCGGCTCCCGATCTTGAGCCTCCTCTTCTTTGGCAATCGCTCGATTTTTTGCTTGAACTGATTCTGTGGCATTTTGCTGAATCAACTGTTGCTGCTGAAGCACTAGCTCTTTCTCTTCCTCAGCTTTTTGTAATTTCATCTGCTCAATTTGCTCCAGTTTTTGTTTTTCTTCTTCAGCAAGCTGTTGAGCCTCCGCATCTGGATTAACACCTTGAGCAGGCTGCCCTCCCTCTTCTCCATCTGGAGCTTGGCCAGCCCTACTCTGAGCACTTTTAATTAACTCCTCCAGTTGATCTAAGGGGTTAGAGCCAGCAGCATTGCCAGCAAGATTTGGTTGAGTCGTAGATGTGTTTTGAGGATCGGTGGTTATGTCTTGCGTCATAACTTAATCATAGCAGAAAAAAATCTCCCTAACCTTTTCTCTTTTTTTTATTTCCTTTCTCTTTTTCTTTTCTCAATTTTCTCGCCCCCGTTTTAATCGCTTTGGTAATTGCTTGATATGGATCAAAAGATTTCTCTTGAACTACAATATTATTTCCCGGTAAATCAATCTCAACCTTAGCTTGGGCTGCATCAGGATCACTTTTTTTTCTTGCCACATTTTCAAGATATACTCTTACTCCTAGCACTCTTTTTCCAAACTTTCCCATAGTTCTTATCACCTTATCACTCACAAAATCATGAATTGCTTTGGTTACCTTCATTTCTTTTGCTTGGACAGATATCTTCATTAGCTTCCTTTGTGTATTTAATAATTTATGAATATTTACAAAAAAACCGACGCAACTCACAAATTAAGTTTTTCGTCGGTAATAGTCACCTAGATACAAAAGTATCATTACTACTAATGTAGCAAAAGAAAAGTAAAAAACCAATAAGAAAAAGTGCTTTCGGTCTATGTAGCCAGGCTAATCTAGCTCTCGCCTGCCTTCCAAAGCTCTGGCTAAAGTGATGCCATCAGCATACTCAATATCTGCACCAATTGGTAATCCATGTCCAATCCGCGTAATCTTTAGACCATTGAATCTTCCTGACTTCTCTATTAATTCTTTTATGTACAAAGCGGTTGCTTCACCCTCCATGGTTGGATTGGTTGCGAGGATTAATTCTCTTACATCGCTCAACCGTGCCACCAAATCTTTTAGAAAGATTTGGTCTGGCCCCATGTTGTTAAGAGGATCAATTGCCCCATGAAGAACATGATACTTTCCATGATATTTATTTGAGTTATCAATGGCAATTAAATCTAGTGGTTGCTCAACCACGCAAAGAGTGGTTTCATCACGAGTCTGATCTGAGCAGATCTCACAAGGATCGTTCTCAGTTACTTGATGACAAATTGAACAAAGGGTTGTTTCTGTTTTAATGGCGCGCAAGCGAGTAGCAAACTCATTAATCTGCTCTTCAGGATTATGCAAAAGATAAAAAACAAGTCTCTGAGCAGACTTTGGACCAATTCCAGGAAGTTTCTCGAACTGCTCAACTAATCTAATTACGGATTTTGGAAGTTTTGCCATAAAAATCTTCTCTCAGTTATCCAAAAGCTCTCTTTTTTATTTCCTGCCAAATTTCATGTTCTACCTCATCAACATTTTTTTGAGCATCGATAATCACCCATCTGTTAGTTTTATCTTCTTTAGCTAACTCTAAATAAGCGTCGCGAACTTTTTGATGGAATTCTTGAGCTTCCATATCAAGTCTGTCAATTTTTCCTGATTCTTCTCTTCGCTGTAAACCAATAGCAACTGGGAGATCGAGTAAAATAGTTAAGTTAGGAAAAATTTTATCGGTTGATAAATCATTAAGATTATTAATTAACTCTTTGCCAAACCCTCTCACCATACCCTGATAAACAACGCTACTATCGCGCGAACGATCCATGATTACCACCTTTCCAGCTTTTAGAGAAGGAATAACAATCTCTCGATAAATCTGTGCACGAGCTGCCTGAAACAGCAAAACTTCGGTTGTAAATGCCATGCTAGTATTGGTTGGAGATAAAACAACCTGGCGAATCTGCTCGCTGATAGCTGTGCCTCCTGGCTCCCGAAGCACAACTACATCTTTTCCTTCTTCGGAAAGCTTTTGACGCAATCTAACTGATTGTGTTGACTTTCCTCCGCCCTCACCCCCTTCTAACGTAATGAGAAAACCTGAATTATTTGAGTTTGTCATAAGATAAAACTATAACAACTATTAATAAAAGATTCCATCTAAATACATCTACTTGTGTTTGGCAAGTTGAATTCCTCCTGACGTTGTGTAAGATAAAGTTTCCAACTCAACATTTCTTTTTACTTCTTTTAACCAATTTTGATACTGAGTTGAGAACACTCCCGTTGCTCTTTCTATAGTTATTGGTTTGTACCTTTCGAGCAACTCTCCTTGACCCCCGTCTTCAACTATTAATGCTGCTTCAGTAGCGGTATAAAGAGGTGTCATCATCACCTGAGTTTGGCTATCATGAGCTCCAATAATTAATCTAGTTAACCCTCCAGCGATCTTGCCATCACCTCTATCCGAATGTTGTAAAAATCCTCCGTAATAGACAGCTTTATCAGCAGGTTGTTCTTGCCATGCTCCTGTTCGATAAGCTGTGTGATAAACATAGTCTGATTTGTGTCTTAGTGAAAAGGCTGCTCCCAAAATGACAGATAAAACTAAGTTTTTATACTGATCAACTTGATTGTGTTCAATTAGTTTTAAAGATTCTGTTTCGAAATCAATGACTGCTCCACTTGAATCTAAACATAGATAATCTCCTGATTCACAAGCAAAAAAATAATAATCAGGCTGGAAATCGTTAAGCAACTCATCATCAAATGAGTTTTGAACAAACTCATCAACCAACTCGTAAATATTTGACCAAATCTTTAAACCCAAAAATGTTTCTTGATTTTCAAGTAATGGTGGAAGAATCACCCCGCACAAATTACCAAAACCAGTTCTAGCCGTACTGTAATTAATGCCATCAACACTATTTTTTAAACCATTAAGATGTTTATCTGAAGTGACAATCGCCTTATAGACTGAGTCGGTTGAGATAGCTACTGCACGATCACGTGAGTTTTCCAGAATTCTTTGAATTGCCATCATCTCTACAACAGCATCTCCATAAGTCACAACTTCTGGTTTATTGTCATCTCCCTCAATCACTAAAGAGTCAAGTAATTGAACAATTGAGTTAATTGGAAAGCCATATTTAACCAAGAGTTCTTGAATAAGATCTAAAGATAAACCATCGATTTGTGGCTCATTTCCTGGAATAAAGCCCTCATGATCTTCTCTTAACTTTAAAATAATATAGCCAGGAATAGTGGTAATCAGTGAAACTGTGGATGGGTCCTCTGGTAGCCCTAGTTCTTGAGCAAGCGCTGGATAGTTTTGAAGCAATGCAACTAACTTATGGAACCAGGATCTTGATTTGGTTTGCACAAACTCAGCAAGCTCATTTCTGCTTGCCATCAGCTCTGAGATCTTGCTCTCTTCCCAATCTGGCTCAAGATTTGGATCACACATCAGAGCAACTGCCATCTCTCCACTCTCGGTGTCTGCAACCACTACCAAACTATGCAATAAGCTAGTAATTACATATCTAGAAGCAGGAAATTGAGCAACCGTTTCAACATAATTCAGAAAATCATCGGGACGAATTATCCTAGCCGATTGTCCTCCAATATTTACTACTTCTTTTTTTACATAGACCCAATCAGCTTTATCACCAAACACCTCACCACCGCACTCTAAGTATAATTTTGTGGATGAAGTACCAACATCAATTAAAACTTGGCAACTTCCTTCGTTAATAATGTCTGGAGATAAATATGAACCCTCCTCTATTTTTGTCAAAGAAGACCTTTCAATTTACTAAAAAATAACGAGTGTGGGACAGACTGGGATTAATATATATAATCCATATTTATTATTCAAGAGCAATCAATACTCATAAATTCGCTAATAAATTTAATGGCTAAGCCCCCTCAGCATTTTTTAACCTGTCGAACCAAATCCTCCTCTATTTTTATCATCCTCAGCAATAACATCTATTTTTGAAAACTCAACTTTTTCTCTGGACAATACTATTGCCTGAACCAATCTGTCACCTTTTGAAATCTCAACAGTTTGCTCAGAAAAGTTAAACAAGGCAGCATGATACTCATCATTTTCCCCACGATAATCATAATCTCCAACTCCAATACCATTTATCAGCATTAAGCCTCTTTTATGCAGACTACTACGAGCAGCCATTAATACCCAATAGTTTTCAGGGATCTGTAAAATCACATTTAATGGCACTAGCGTTACCGTTTTTGGCGCTATCTTTAGATCAAGCCTCGAATAAAGATCAATGGCCGCTGAACCAGATGTTTGGTAACTTGGAACTGGCAAAGAGTCATCAATCAACTTAATCTTAACTATCATTAGGGCTTTCTTTGATTAGCTCATATTCTAATAATAAAGTACCACCATCATTGAGTTTTTTGGAAGACAATAATCTCATCTTCTTTACTACTGAGTGATTAAAAAGTTTGATGCCATCTCCAAAAATAATGGGTTCTACTGTCACATAAATTTTATTCACTAGCCCTGACT
>CAZQWI010000026.1:0-9282 GCA_964596995.1 uncultured Pseudomonadales bacterium | reverse complement strand
TAAGAGAAGGAGATAGGCTCGGCAGCGGTGCAAAAAAAACTAGCTGGAGACTCGAGGAGTTAAAAGAAAGAATTATCGAACAACTTAATCAACCGATGGATACAAATGATCTAGCCATAGATGGCAATGATCTTATTTCACAGCTACATCTTAAACCAGGAAAAATAATTGGCGAAATCCTAAATTATTTACTCGAAAAGGTTTTGGAACAGCCAGAACTAAATACAAAAGAAGCTCTGTTTGAAGAAACAAGATTATTTCTTAAGCAGCAAAATCAGCCACGCTAGTAAAAAGTTCTGGGTCACAGTCAAGTTCTTTAGCTGCTTCTCCAGCTGCGTGTAATTTTGCCTCTCCATCCTCAAATATATATTCAATATTTTTATATGGTTTCATCGCTTCTATCCATGCTTCTTTTGTGTGCTTGCTACCAAAAAACTGCATCGATAAGATATCAATCTCCTTTAAAATTTTTTTTATCTCCTCATCCTCTAGCCCATAATTTTGAAGTAGTAACTGCAATCGTTCTCTGGAATTTTGAATATCAGATGTAGAAATAATCACTACCTTGTATCCTAAACTTAAAAAAGATAAAAATGTTTCTACCGCTTTTGGCATCGCTTCGATAGCTCCAGTTTCTGCATCTTTGAGCTTAAACAATGTCATGTACATATCAAATATTACCGTTTGTTTCATAGCTTCATGAAAAAATAATTATGATTTATCTTTCAGCAAATATTTAGTTATTACAAGGACTGAAAAAGAATAGATAAAAATGTTAAAAATTGAAAGCTGTTGCATAACTTGGACAAAACTCACTGATGAATAATGGCCAAAAAACTTACTCTTAGAGATTGAGGTGATAGCTATGATTGACAAAAAGATTATCCCTAACGATCTTCTAATTAATTTTCTACGAGGAGAAAAAACTTTTTTAATAGCTTCAGCGCTGTTGTTTCCATTTTTTTTAATAAAGATCATCTCTCTTAAAAAAAACTGTGTCATCAACAACAACCATAACCAAATTGTTGCCATTGCCACTATCAACTCAAAAGAAATAATCGTCCTTGATAGACGGATATAGACAAAGTTTAAGAAAAAGCTCACCATCATCATCATTGATGCAAACAATCCCAAATACTTTAAAGATATTACCATTATTATCAAAGATAAAAAGATAATTCCTGAAACAAGTAACAGATGAGCTTGCCACTGTTCAATTTCTCTTAACCCAAATAATGATACTTTAGGCCTATTTTGATATTTATCAAGATCAATCGTTACCTCACGATCAATAATAGCCGGAGTTATAGGTGAAGCCTTGGAGACTAAGACTGCAGCAAAAATTTCAGCTTGGTATAGTGATCTACCACCGGAAATTACTAACTTGCCATTGAAAATAGGTTCTGAAATCGGCGACATCAAAACAATGTTGTCATCCAACATCACCATCAATGTTTTTGATTTATTTTCACGAGTTTCTTTGAGAAGTAATTTTCTAGCACCGTCATTAAAAACTAGAGAAATTACCGGCTGTTTAGTTTGGAAATCAATTTGAGCTTTTGTAGATATCAAATCCTTCTCTGTCACTCCCTCCAATAAATCAAAGCCTGAGAGCCAATCGTCAGAAAGAATCATCTCCTCTTCGCTAATCTCTTCTTTTTGAATGAAAATTCTGAGCCTTCCTGGCACTGTTAGTAATTGATTTAATGATTCATCTATAACCGACGATGGTGTTTCAATAATTAATAATGTTTGCTCATCTTTATTTTCCAAAAAGATATTGGCGTTTTGCTGATAATAATTGCTAATTCTTGATAGCGTCGACGCTTGAATGATAGATAGCATCTCATTGATATTTGCGTTTTCGATATCAGGAACTTCGTACACAAAAAATTTTCCTGGAGCATAATCTAGACTAAAAAGATAGTTGGGTTTAAGATCAAGCTTCTTTCCCCAAAAATAAAATATCCCGGAGCGTGGAGAAAAATACAGATAGACACTTAGTAAAAACAGACAAACAAAAAAGAATAAATAAATAGAGTTATTTAGAAATTTTTTTTTCATATCTCAATTCTGGGCAGTTAGCTGAAATAATAGATACTACGAAACACCTGGGATCTGTCTGTTGGTAAACTCAATTTCGCTGCCAATAATCATCACTCTTGAGCCATAGAGAATGTCCAACACAAAAGGATCTCTTCTGGTTTTTCTGAACTCAAACTCCTCTAAAGAGAAGACGGCATAATTAATTTCACGCCCAAGCTGCTCTTCCTCTAATTTTACGATTTCCTTGAGTTCAGATAGAACAACATCTCCAATAAATAACATATCAACTTCATCTTTGGCTGGAGTAATTCCAGATGTATATTTTCCAGAGAACATCACATACTCAAGCTTCCCTAATTTACGACGAAAACGTCTAATTTTTTTACCCAACCCAGTTGATTTAACAATCAGCTGAAGAAGTTCTTGATAATAAGGATATCGTTTATTTAAATTGTAATATAAGCGATTTCCTCTTTCCTCACTTTTTAATAAACCTGTACCAAGGAGTCTATCTAGTTCTCGCCTAACAGCATTAACCTGTTCCTTCGTTCTTCGGGAAATTTCTCTGACATAGAACATTTCTTCAGAATTCATGAAGAAAAGTTCTAGCATTTTTACTCTAGTCTTTGATACTATTATGTCTTGAAGATCACTCATAAGCTCAAGTATCTAATATCTTATTATTGTACTCAAATTTTACTCAGATTAAGCTTAAACTACAAGATGAAGTTTTCTAAGAGGTGACTAGTAGGTTACTTCACTACCTAGTCCCAAAACGCTAATCCAGATAGGACCTCGAGCGAACTCGATAGACTTTCCTGAATTATCGGTAAAACTAATTTGACTAATTCTAGTTGGTTTTGACCAATTAACTTCAAGTACATCGCCATTCTTAAATAGCAAAGCTTTTCCCTTGCCAACGGTTGTGTAGAGCATGTGCTTTAGTTCATCCACTGGTCCTTTTTCAACAGTTTTAAGAACTACTACGTTAGCTGCGTCGATTCTTGAACCATCATTATGATCAATGTGTTGTTCTCCTCCCATATTCCTTAAAAATCTGTTTGATTGTTCATCATATTCCCATTCAACTGAAAACTGGTTGTAACCGCTCCAAAAATCATAGGAAATCTTTTTTACGCTACCGACTGAAGACGGTTCATCTTCAAACGCCCAAGGTGTGTAGTCAGCTAACCATTCGTTTCCATCTGGATCGGTAAAGGTCCAACCGCGATCTTCAGCTACAGCCCACAATTTCTCGGTACTACTTTCCATAGTGTGTTCAGTAGCAACTTTCTTTCCTGGAATACGATTATTATTTCTAATAAAAGTAGGATAGCCGATTGAAAATTGATCTAAATCTGTTTGTAAACTCCAGCCATATTGTCTAATTTGACCCAAAGCATCAGTTGGCCCTGGTAAATTAGCTCCACCGACGTGAACATACATTGGTAAATTAAAACCTGAGGCCCAATCAACAAAATAAGTTCTTGCGCTTCTAACTGGAGCAATTATTACCTCATCTCTTTGAGAATCGCAATAAAAGATTGTGCCAAATCTAGTCACTCCTCCTTCAGCGACCGCCTCAAACACTACGTCAGCTCTACCCAATCCTGATTGGGGTCTGGCATCTGGAGAGTTTTCAACCATTACAAAAAGAGGTCTTCGTTTCTCCCACGCCTCTTTCTCAGCGAGAGTATACATCATGCCGTTTAAAGGGCACTCCTGATCTTTAGGAGCACTCGGATCTATTTCTAGCAAGCTACCTAAAGCAGTTTGTTTTTCATCGTCTGCTTGAGGGTTTTGCTCACTATTCTGTTGTGTACCTAGAATTGCTGAAGAAAGAGCATATGTTGTACCTGCAGATAGCACATATAAAACTAAAGCAATAAATAAATATGATTTTTTAATTTTAGTCATAATCAGTTTTCTATTAGTAATTTAAATAAAAGAGTATTTAATCAAAAAAAAGAGTCCTTGCCTAGTATATCTATACTTGCAATCTTGCAAATAATTATCCTTTAATGATGTTTCCAACATCATTAATAGTAATAGCAATGATCAAGAGAATCAATAACGCAAAACCACCAATGTTTGCATAACCCTCAATTTTATCGATGGTTTTCTTTCCAACAATTTTTTCCAACAAAATAAATAATGCTCTACCTCCGTCTAAAGCAGGTATTGGTAAAAGATTCATTATTGCTAAATTCAATGATAGCATTCCTGCAAAACCTAAATTAGCTAAAAAACTATCGCTGATCACATTCCCTTTTTGAGTTTCATGAATGATACCTACTGGTCCGGCTACATCCTGAGGCAAAACTCCTTTTGAAAAAAGCCCAACAAACATATCAACCAAGGCTTCTAAGATCATCCAACCCAATCCAATTGCTTGCTGAATACCAAACCAAGTTCCTCTAAATGGCATCTCATACCAAGGATAAAACTGAAAAGTTGCCTCAAGAAATCCAACTCCAATTGAACCTTCTCCTTCAGGAGTTTCTTCATCAGTACGCGCATACACCGAGTAGTTTTCTCTCGTATCCGGACACCTCAATCCTTCGCACTGTCCAGTAACTGTAATATTTAGATTTTCTCCTTTATTTTCGGCGACAGCTTGCTGAACATTCTCAAAACTTTCTATAGAGTACACCTTGGTATCAGTTTTAATTTCAAGAATATTAACATCGGTGGGTAAATTTGCCTCTGCCGCTGGAGAATTTTGAGCAATAGCACCAATTCTTGCCTGATTGGCAAGAGAAATAGGAATTCCCATAAAGGAATAAACAACTGAAAATGCAATTACCGCAAAGAGAATATTGATAGTAACTCCGGCTAAAGTTACAGCAAGTCTTTGTGGAGCAGATTTATTATAAAAAGCTCCCTTATCGTCAGAAACGGAATCTTCAGAAACAAACTCTCCCTTCAATCTAACAAAACCACCAAAAGGAATTGCATTAAGGGTGAAGCTTGTTCCCCTAAAAGAAAAAAGTTTAAATAATTTTGGAGGATAACCTAAGCCGAACTCACTTACATCAGTTCCAGTAAAAACAGCTACCAAAAAATGACCCAACTCATGGATTAACACCAAAAAAGAAATAATTAAAACAACAATAAGAATATCCATAAGAAATTATTAAAGATAAATATTAAATCTGCAGCAGCTCTTTTTCTTTACTAGTTACAATCTCATCTAGCCTATCTTCATACTCGTCCATAATCTTGTCTAACTCTTCCAGGTCTCTTCGAATATCATCCTCGCTCACTCCAGATTGACCTTCTTGATCCTCAACCTCACTTTTAATATCACTTCTAGTGGTTCTCATCATTACCTTTGAAGATTCAGCTTTTTGATGGACTTTTTTTACTAACTCCTTGCGAATCTCTTCAGTTAGTGGAGGAATTACAATTCTAATTATATCTCTGTCAACAACTGGATTTAGATTTAGCTCCGCTTTATTAATCGCTTTCTCGATTTCGCCAATAACATTTTTATCCCATGGATCAATTATTAACATGTTGTTGTCTGGAGCATTAACATTAGCCAACTCATTTACTGCCATAGTTGTTCCGTAAGCCTGGACCCTCACAGAATCAAGTAGTGATGGAGTCGCTTTTCCTGTTCTGAGCATACCAAACTCTTGTTGAGCATGCTCAAGTATCTTCTCTAGTTTTTGCTTAAAAGATGAAAAATCAAACATATATATCTAAGTAGTTTTTATATGAATTAATGCCAACAATTATAACTTATCAACTTCAATAAATACATTCATCTCTACCGCTGGGAGAGGAGTCTCTTTAATAGCAGGATCAGCTTTTTCGAGCTGAGATCTTAACTTAACAATCTGTAACTGCAAAGATGATAAACTTGTCTCCTGAGTTAGTTCCTCATCATTCTTTTTTTCTTCAATTACTATCTCTGGATTTTTAGATTGAATAATCAATAAAAATAGAAATAAAAATATAATTATCAATCCCAAAATAACCATCTTTCCTTTTTTAGTGTTAAAAAACTTGTTTTTTTCTTTTATGCGTGTCTTCCCATCCAGCCACCACTGATCTTGATCCCACTCTACAATTGGACCTTCTGATGGCAAAGACTCGTTAGTACTAATTTTCATTTTGCATCATGCTTGATTATTATTTTTTCTTAACATTCTCAACTTCTTCAAAATATGCAACCAATCTTGATAGATTTGAGTAGATAGTATTCAATTTTTTTGTAAGACCTCGGTACAAATTTCCATAACCTTGAGTTCTTTCTTCGGCTAGATTGACCTCGCTCCAAATATCTTGAAAAAGAGGTGGCAGATCCGCCATCAGCTTATCAACTTCAGCCAATGATCTAGCTCTAGTTGTACTTTCAGCTAATACCGTTTCTCCTTCATTTTCCATGATTCGTTGACTGATCACCACCGACTGATCATAAACCGCTTGTAGTTTTCCAATGGACAAAACACTGAGAGCATAATAACTGGTTTCTGTAATTGATTTTGAGATGGGTAGAAACTCTTCAGCCAATTGATTAACCTCTTCCCTTGATGTGATTAACTCAACTTTTGAGCTGTGTTCTTCAATCTGAAGCTGCAGAGAAAGAATTCTTTCAACCACCCTCTCCTTATGGAACATCTCAATTCCTTCTGCTTCAATAATCTTGAGTCTTAATAGATTGAGATAACTTTTTAATGCTGTATCTCTTGACTTAATTAAAGATTTTGCTGCATTCACCACTCCCTCTATGGAGTTTAAAGTTTGCAGTCTTACATACTGATCATGAGCAACTCTGAAATTTCTCTCATCATTTTGATAAGTATTTAGTTGAGATAAAAGTTGCGAGTGTTGATCTTCAATCTCAACAGCCAATCTTTCTCTACGAATGATTTGATCAGATTGAGATAGATTTTCAATGCTTAACTCAACTCCAGATTCTTGCGCTTGAAGAACAGGAATAAATTGGTACTGCTGGGTAATTACCAACAGCGACAAAATTATTAATACATAAAAAATCGTTTTCATATAGTTCTATTACTTCTCTTCTCCCTAGCAAAAGTGGTCGCAGCATACATCGATTCAAATGTGCCTGTATCAAACCACTTACCTTCAACAAAGGCAACGTCCATAGTCCCTTCTTGAAGATATAAGTTATTTAAATCGGTAATCTCAAGCTCTCCCCTTTTTCCAGGCTTAAGAGATTTGGCTTTTTCAACCACCGTTGAATCATAGATATACAATCCTGTTACTGCATACTCTGATTTAGGAACTTCAGGCTTTTCTTCGATAGAAATAGCATGATTCTGTTCATCAAACTCAACCACTCCAAATCTTTCTGGGTCTGGAACCTTCTTTGCGAATACTCTTCCGCCAGAAACAAATGACTGTATTGGCTGTGAAAAATCATCTTCAAACAGATTATCTCCCAAGACCAAAGTAACATTGTCATTGCCAATAAATTTTTCACCAATAAGAAACGCTTGAGCTAATCCTTCGGCTTTTTCTTGTATTTCATAAGTAAAATCACAGCCGAACTCTTTTCCACTTCCTAGAAGTTTTAAAAAGTCTCCTGCGTGATCAGGCGCAATAATGATTAAAATATCTTCGATTCCAGCTTTTAGTAAAGTCTGCAATGGATAAAAAATCATTGGCTGATCATAAACAGGTAAGAGCTGTTTACTTGTCACCCGAGTTAAGGGCGCCAATCGAGTTCCTTGACCGCCAGCTAAAATAATACCTTTCATATTTTTTTAATGATTTATAGTTTTATATCTTTGATAGTTTATCACGTAAAAATTAGTAAAGTATCGCAATCAAATGTCTAAAAAGTGATCAACATTAAGACAGAACCAGCTAAGAACGATATGCCAAAATATTCTAAAACAATTTTTTTGGATAACTCTTTTCTTTTGATGTGAATAACAACACCCCATAAAAAATAAAAAGCTGAGATTAATAAAACTATGTATCGCTGATACTCAACATCTGGCCAAACTGCTAAAAAAAGAAAGGAACAAATTGCTAAGAACAAGAGCAATGCTGAATATGAAAGTTTATGACTAAGAAGTTCTTTTTTCACTTAATCACACCTCCCTTAAATAAAAATACAAGATATCCAACACAGATTAATAAGATAATATGTCCCAGGTTTTGACCAACTAAACGCATGTTCTTTCTACTTCCAATCACAAATGAGTCATATGCTAATGTCAAAATAACCAAAAAGATTACTCCAATAAATAAAATTTTCGTTAACAAGAGTGGTGAAAAAACAGGAGAATTTTTTATATTTGTCAATGGCTTAAAAGCCGAGGATAAAATTTTCGGTTGATTATTTTGATAGACAGCAACTAATTGATCAGATTGTTTGGAAAGATCAACACCTTCAGCAGATTCAGCCACAGCAACTACGGGATTATGTATAGCAACAACTGGAGCTTTGTCAGCTTCAGCTGTTTGCGCCAATACTGGCTGTTCAGCTTCTACCAAATTGGGATCAGCTTTAGCTGCCGCTGAATCGCTGACTACTGGTTGGGATGCAGTTGGAGCTCCAAACATTTGTACCACTAATGTGGTCTCAAAACCTTCTAATTTTCCATTAACTACAGCTATTCCAATTTGCTGATACTGACCATTTAGAATATTTTCTTTATGAGTTGGCGAGTTCATCCATGCATGAACCATATCATTGGTGTTATAAAAATCTCTAGCTAAATTTTCACCAGCCACCCTGTAATGATAATTAGCAGCCTTAATAAAATCCCATGGTTGTTTCCCTTGCGGAGAGGTATGTGCCCAATACTGATTGTCAAACATATCTTGAGCTTTCGCCAAGGCTGCAGCTGAAAGTTGTGAATTTAATATTAAGGGAGACAAGCCCTGTTTGTCACGTTGCTGATTGGTTTGCGAGACTATGTCCTCAATTGAGATGTTAGTTGCATAACCTAATATGGAGTTGTGTAAACTGGGAAAGAAGCGAACTGTTTGCACCAATGAAAAAAAACCCACAACAACAATTGCTAATATTAACAAAGATTCTGGATGAAGAATCTTAGGGCGATGATTGTTTGAACGTTGAGGTACCAAGTAGTGATTAAGTAAAGCTAATAATCCTTTTTGATTTTTCATAGGCAGACTATGGACTGAGATCATACCATCTCCATTATGCAAAAAAGCCAGCTGTTTGTCTAGCTAGATGTCAAATATAACAACTTGATTTGCTCCTCGCAACTTTGTAAGCAAGGA
>CAZQWI010000025.1:0-9973 GCA_964596995.1 uncultured Pseudomonadales bacterium | reverse complement strand
AGGTAAGCTCCAGTGCCAAGTTTCTCTCCCAAATCAACCGCCAGTGAGCGAATGTAAACTCCAGAGCCAACCGTCGCCCTCAGCTTAATTAATGGGTAGTTATAATCCAAAATCTCTAGCTTGTCTATTTTTACCTTTTTTGGCTTAAGCTTTACCTCTCCTCCCGAACGTACGATTTTATATGCCGGCTTACCCTTAATTTTAACCGCCGAATAATCATGCGGAGTTTGCCAAATCTCACCCACAAACTGTTCAAGTGCAACTTTCACTTCAGCTAAAGTTGGAACAACTGCATTCTCAACTAACTGCTCTTCACCTTCTCTATCTCCAGTTGTAGTAGTTGCTCCCAGTTTAATCTCAGCTAGATACTCTTTATCACATAGCAGATACTGACTCAGTTGACGAGTGCCTTCTCTGCTTATTCCAACTACCAACACTCCCTCAGCCAAGGGATCAAGTGTGCCCGCATGTCCTATCTTACGAACACCTGTGATCGCTCTTAACTGTCTAACTACTTGAAAAGAGGAGATACCAAGAGGCTTATAAACTGGAAAAATAGTTTGAGTCATAGCACAACAGTTACTCGACAGTAGGTAACCATAAAGAAAAAAGATAGATGCTAGTGATAATTGCTCCCACTAAAACACACTGCCAATATACTTGTAACACAAACCAAACTGACTCATTGGGAAAGATTTTATAAATCCAAAATTTTTCTGGAGGATTTCGATGTTCTGAGGCGAACTGCTCATTAAGCCAGTAGATAATCTCACCAAAAGCTCGCACCAACCAAAAAACACTGTATATCAACCAAAATAACAACCAATTATTAAGAAATAGAACCGCCACCAACAACACTATTAACCAAAAAATGCCCAAGACTACTGCATCAGCCCAAACGAAAGCACCCATTAAAAAAAGCCAAGGTGTTTCGCGATTGGTACTACCGTTTTTAGAGTGCATTAATCCACAGGAAATAATACCCACTAACATCAACATCAAAACAAGTAGAAAGATGGGTTGCATCTGTGGCATCTTTTCCTAGAATTGAACTGGTGATAATCTCAGAACTCTCTTTAGATGATTTTTTGAGTAAATAAACACTTTTTAAAAAACCAAATTATTTCCCAGATAATTCAAGTGCGCTGATTCTATCATTAAATGCTTGCTGAAACTCTATAGCCTGTTCAGCCCTGATCTTACCATCTGTAATATCCCGATTAAGAAGACCCGTCATCTCTCTATATACACCTTTAAGAACTGCAGATCTATCAGTATTTCTTAAACGAGGCAGTTGATCGTTTAAATATTCCTTTTCATAATACTTGTCTTGTAAACTCTCTCGTTTCTTGTTTAAAGCTTGTGTAACTAAAATGACATTATCAGGCCTAAGCTTTCCGTTTTTGACATCGCTTTCAACAAGTCTTTGTGCACCTTCAAGCTCTGGAAATGTAGAAATTGTAGGTATTAAGTCATCAAGAAAGAATTTTTCAATTTGGTCTTGTTCTTGAAATCTTTGATCGGTTGCTTCGATTCTCTCTCTTAAAAAATCACTTACTCTTCTATCTCCCGCATAATGATCAAACTCTGATTCTTCTTGTTCATCACCTGGATGAATGGGTTTTGGTTGAAGATCTTTTAAGATTGTATCTAGCTGGGCTCTTTTTTCTGAAGCTTCACAAGTTCCTGTCAGCACAGCTTCTAGAGCTCTTCGATAAGCCGCGCTATTATCCATTGCAGCCTGTCTTGGTGAATGCAGTATATCTACAGCTTCGTCACCTCCTTTTCGATAAGCTATTTTTTGCTCTGTCGTAAGTTGTTTAGCAAGTGCCTCATAACCACCCTCTTGATAAGCTTTTTTTTGCTCTGGTGTAAGTTGTTTAGCAAGAGCCTCATAACCACCCTCTTGATAAGCTTCATTCAAACTTGATAAACCATTGTCAGCTGGTAAGTCGGGTTGATAGTATCCCTTATATTCTGGATATCCTTTTGACTGAGTTTCTTCTGGCATGTTCTTCTTTTAATTAATGACAGTATTAATAGTATATCATCTATTAATTATCCTCATCTAGCTCACATTGTCCTTACCCCCCAACTTTGTTAAACTAGAGTTTGATCTAACTATCCAACTGAATCATGTCTGTTCCTGCCTATCATCAAAAATCTGTTAAAGAGGTATTAAGTGAGTTAAATACTAATCCAGACTCAGGTTTATTAACCCAAG
Organism: uncultured Pseudomonadales bacterium; assembly: GCA_964596995.1. Classification (GTDB taxonomy): domain Bacteria; phylum Patescibacteriota; class Microgenomatia; order UBA1400; family PJMF01; genus DAOLOF01. Next base: position 7,749 of record CAZQWI010000025.1, on the reverse strand, counting down.
AAGTAAAAAAGAGACAAATTAGATATGGTCTAAATGAAATTGTAGATGATAAACCGAACTATTTAATCCTTTCAATTCTCTGGCATCAGGTCAATAATCTTCTTGTTTTTGTTTTAATCGCCACAGCAATTATCACCTTCTTTCTTAATCATATTGTTGATACCTATATTATTATTGCTGTTCTTTTATTTGATGCCATTTTAAGTTTTATTCAAGAATATAAAGCTAATAAATCGATTGAGGCTCTTAAAGAGATTGTTGTGTCGGTCTCAAAAGTATATCGAGATGGTGAATTAATTGAGGTTCCCTCTCAAGAATTAGTGCCAGGCGATTTAATTCTCCTTGAAGAAGGCGATCGAGTGCCAGCTGATGGGAGACTAATAGAAGCAAATAATTTAAGAACTATTGAGTCTTCTTTAACTGGAGAGGCATTTCCTGTTGAAAAAAACACCAGATCTTTATCATCAAAAACTGCCCTCGCCGATAGAAAAAACTCAGTTTGGATGAGCACTTTTGTGGCTGGGGGTATTGGAAAGTTTGTGGTTACAAATACAGGATCTACAACTGCCATCGGCCAAATCGCCAAAAGCTTGAGTGAGATAAAAAAAGAAAAGTCTCATTTTGAAAAAAAAACTGCCAAACTTACCAAGCAAATGTCACTTCTTGCTATTCTTGGTTCTTTAATAATTTTTCTCATTGGTTTTTTTCTCAAAAATTATGGTTTTACTGACATCTTTACCTTTGCTGTAGCATCATTGGTCTCTGGCATTCCTGAGGGTTTACCCGGTGTATTAACAATCATCTTGGCGATAGGCGCAAGTCGCATGGCTAAAAAAAATGCCATCATTAAGAGTTTGCCAGCTACAGAAACCCTAAGTGTTGTCGATGTAATCGCTACCGATAAAACCGGCACCTTAACCCAAAATACAATGACTGTAGAAAAAATTAATACTGTTGATAAACAGTATATTGTCGAAGGTCAGGGTTGGACTCCTAAGGGAAAGATTTTATTCAATGATCGTCAAATTCGATTTAGCAAACATCTAGATTTAGAAAGGTTAACACTAGCAGCTGGTCTATGTTCACGAGCAAGATTGATCAATAAAGGAAGTGAACTAGAACCAAACTATTCTATTAGTGGTGATCCCACCGAAGGTGCTTTAACCGTATTAGCCTATAAATCAGATATTAAGCCAAGACTCGATGAAATTAGGCTAATCGATGAATTACCTTTTAATCAAGAAGAAAAGTACAGAGCAGTTTTAGTTGAAGAAGAGAATCAAAGATATATCTATACAAGCGGAGCTCCAGAATCAATTTTAAATTTTTCGTCTCAACAACTTTTAAACAATGATGTTATCAAACTTGACAAAGAGTCAAAGAAAAAAATTCTTAATGAAGTCAAAATAGCTTCTTCAAAAGCGATGAGAACCATTGCGCTTGCTTACAAACCCTCAGCCAAAGACAAAAGAAATTTGTCACATGAAGTAATTGGTGAGTTAACTTTTATCGGTTTTGTTAGCATGGTTGATCCAGCAAGAGAGGGAGCAGCTGAGGCAGTAGCGAAAGCCAAAAAAGCAGGTATCAGAGTGATCATGAAAACTGGTGATCACAAAGCCACCGCCTTAGCAATTGCTAAGCAAGTTAATATTTTAGATAAAAACGCAAAGGCAGGTAGGTTTCCTTTAGCCATGACAGGCGAAGAACTCGAACAACTCTCAGACAAGGATTTTAAACAGGCTGTCAGTGAAATAAATGTTTTTGCTCGATTAACTCCTGATATGAAATTGCGAATCTTAAGCACTTTGCAAAAGCAAGGGCATAGTGTTGCCATGACTGGAGATGGTGTTAACGATGTACTAGCTCTAAAAAAGGCCAATATTGGAATCGCCATGGGCAAGATTGGTACTGACGTAGCTAGAGAGGCAAGTGACATAGTTTTAGCTGATGATAATTTCGCATCGTTAGTTGATGCTATCGAAGAAGGTAGAATCGTATTTTTAAATACCAGACAAGCCAGTGCTTTTCTCGTCACCACCAACTTTGCTGAACATGTGATAATTATTTTATCGGTTTTATTGAATTTACCACTTCCTTTATTAGCCTCTCAAATTTTATGGATGAACCTCGTTACAGACGGAGTGGTTGATATTGCTTTGGCAGTAGAACAAGGACATGGTGATGTACTAGATCAACCGCCTAGAAAAACAGAGGAAAATATTCTCTCAAAGAAAATGTTAAGTTTTCTTGTGCCTATAGTGGCTGTGATGGTTGCTGTTTCTTTAGGGGTGTTTGTGGTCTATTTACCAGAGGGAATTAATAAAGCTCGTACAGTTGCTTTTTGCGCTATGTGTTTTACCCAATTGATTAATATTTACAATATGAGATCTCTCAACAAATCATTATTTGAAATAGGAATTTTTTCAAATACTTACATTACTGTGACCGTCATCCTTTCACTGTTTCTGCAACTAGCCGTGATGAGTCATCCAAAATTAATGGAAATCTTTCAGTTTGCACACTTAGATATTTCTGAAATAATCAAAATTGGTCTACTGTCAATGCTTGTCTTATTGATGGGAGAAATTCACAAGTATGTGAGAGCCAGACAAGCGATTCCTTACGATTCGTAACAATGTTTATATGCGAATCTGAGCCAGTAGCTCATCAATCTGAGCTGTGGCAACACAAACAACCTTGTCTGCCCCACCGTAGTAGGCAAAGATCGTGCCATTAACGATTACCACTCCACATGGAAAAACAACGTTATTGACATCACCAATTCTCTCCCACTCTTCAGTTGGACGCAAAATTGGATAGGGACTTCGATAAAGCACATTAGCAGGGTTATCCTTGTCAAGCAACATAAAACCAACACGATAATGATGATCGATGTCAGACACTCCGTGATAAAGTAACAACCAACCCTGTTCTACCTTCATTGGCGGACCAGCAATGCCAATCTTAGCCCCATCCCAAAAACCTCTTCTGGGGCTGATCTCTTTTTCTTTTTCAAGCCAAACATTTTCTTCCTGAAGCTCAGCAAGATCATCAAAAAAATCGATAGCGATATCGTGACCTGCTACTCGGTGCAAAATCACATACTTTCCATCGACTTTTTCCGGAAACAAGCAACTATTTTTATTATCAACATCTGGAGATGAGATCACCTTTGGCTCTGACCATTGCCAGTTATGACGCACAAAATCCTCAACCAAGATTGAGGAAAGTGCCACTCTTGGTGGTCGAATACCATCATAAGCTGTATAAAACATAAAAAACTCATCACCTAAACGTGTAATTCTTGGATCCTCGCAACCTGATAAACGACCTGGCTCTGCCTTTTGTTCAAAGGGCTTTCTTGGCACATAGATTGGTTCATGCAATCTCTCAAAATGGAAACCGTCGGTGCTCTCGGCAAGCCCCATAGTTGAAGTATTATCTGGAGATTGAGCCCGATAAACCACACAAAACTTACCATCAACATAAACCGCTGCCGGATTGAATACGGAGTTTGCTTCCCAGAAATTTTCAGTTCTAGGAACCATAATAGGATTTTGATGATATTTTGTTAGATAAAAAGTCTGCTTAAAAGGATTATCAAGCATATGATGACAAAGATCATCAAGAGGCATCCGTGCTAAAACACAGTAATTATCGGTAGCTCCGTAATAAATCAAAAGCTGATCTTCTTTGATTAAAGCAGAAGTAGGAAAGATAACATTGGGAATCATTCCCTCAAGTTCATACTTCTTTTCGGGAACTAAAAAGGGTGAATCGGTTCTAGCAATAATTTCTTGTGGGTTATTGAGATCAAAAAGTACAGCCTCAACCCCAAAAATACGCTTATCTTCAGTGTAATAATTCTGAATGTGGGCATAAACCAACAGCCAGCCATGATTAGTTCTCACAGGCACTGCTCCCACCTCCACCTGATCGTTATCAATTCTGCTCAGTGGTATCTCATGTTGATCTAGTTGTTGATACCATCTTTCCCAAAAACCAGCCGACCACAGCTTTTCAATCTTATTGAACTTAGCCATGGCTATTCTTGAGGGAGGTTGATCGGTATTCACCGACAACAACACAACATACTCTCCAGCAATTTTCTGCGGAAAAAGAGTCATCGCCTTAGCATTAAAATGAGTGACCAGATGTTTTTCATCTATAGTTTTGAGATCTTTACTGATTGCTACTGCTACCCTAATACCGTCAGCACTAGGAGGATAATTTGCTAGAGCTGTATAAAAAATGTAATATTTACCATCAATCTTGGTGATTCGAGGATCTTCGCAACCATACTTCTCCCATTCATATTCTGGCACAATTAGCTGTCTTCTACCTGAAAACTCTACGCCATCATGGCTTGAAGCATAACCAATTGTCGAGATTTTCATCTTATGACCAAGATACTCCATCTCCTCAGAAAGAGCTCGATACAGCATATGATATGTGCCGTTTTCATCTTGAACTACACTGGGATTAAAGGTTGCTTCAGCTTCCCAGCTGTTTTTTGCCAAAGGCGAAAGAATTGGGTTTGAACTAACTCGGTGGGCTTGCTTAATTTCTTTGATCGACATTAGTGGTTTTTTTATTTTTAAGTGTTTTTTTATTGATCTTCTTTTTCTTGATCTTTGACTTTTTATCCTTTGCCAACTGGATAACGGTTGGTTCCAGTTGTGGAACGCCAGTAGTCTTGAGCTGAGTCAAAAACTGATCTAAATCAGCTGTAGCTACACAAACATAAGAGTCCGCTCCTCCATAATACACAAATAAACGATCCTTGATAATTACCGCTCCACAAGGATAAACCACACCTGCCTTAAACCCATCATTTTCATACCATTCGTCTGGTTCAATGATCGGTTGACGAGTACGATACAAAACCTTTTCAGGACGGTTAAGATCAAGTAACATCGCTCCCACTTTGTATCGATATCCTTCTTTATCATCAATCGCTTGATAGATTAACAACCAGCCGTCTTTGGTTTTTAGCGGAGGTGCTCCAGCTCCAATCTTTCTGCTATCCCACCACAAAGCAGAGCGAGGTTTAATTTGATATTGACCCTTTAGATATTGACCTCTTGAGAAATTTAGATCGTCAACATAATCAATTAAAATATTTGGGAAAATTCGGTGAAAGATCACATACTTACCATTAACTTTTTCAGGCAAGATGCAAGCACTCTTATCAACTACCCCCGGAGGTGAAATCAAAATAGGATGTGTCCACAGCCAGTTATGATCAAGAAAATCTTTTAAAGCGATTGAAGTTAAAGCAATTCTTGGTTCTGAATAACCATTGAAAGCTACATAGGTCATGAAAATTCTGTCGCCAACCTTGGTAACGCGCGGATCCTCACAGCCTCCGCATCCCGCGGAGAGAAAGGCCATATTAATCTCACCAGGATTTGCTGTAGACTCAAATGGCTGAGTTGGTCTAAAGATTGGTTTATCAAAACGCTCATCGATGGTTAGGCCATCTTCGCTGGTAGCATAACCTACACTTGAAACATAATCATAGCCTTGAGCTCGATAAAAGAGGTGAACCTTACCTGCATCATATAAGGCTGCGGGGTTAAAGGTAGTAAATGATTCCCACGAGTTCCTTGGATTCGGAGCAATTAGAGGATTGAGCTCTGGTCTACTTAGCTGTGAATTTTTACGCAGTCTAATTTGATCAGTGATTCGGTAGTTTGGGTAAGTGGTTGCCCACACACCCTCATCCTTAACTACCCAGTAAGCCACAAACTGCTTTTGAATCTTGATCAAATTCACAAACTCAATTGATTTACCAACGCAGACATCCCCCATCTGCCATACTGGCTCACTGTGACGCCAAATAACCTCTGGTTCTTCACCCCTAGTAAACCCAACTGCACCAATGGTATATTGGCCCTGATCATGATAATGGAAAAATACTAACACCCCACCTTCAGTATCAAAAGCGTTCTGAATTGTAATTTTGTTATAGTCAATATACTCACTACCTGGGGCAAGTCTGTGCAAATATCTGGAACTTAAAAAATCCCTAAGTTTATCTTCATACTCTGGATACTCTCTAATAGTTTTGTGCTTTGGATTGGCAGTAACAAAAATAAAACCATCTTCGCTTTTTGCTGCCCGAGCAATCTTTCCAGTCAGCTCATTAATAACAAGAATATAAACAGATTTCTCAAACTGACAAACAAAGGTCTTATGTGCTGCAAACTTATCACCTTTTTTGTTGAGAAAATTAAAAACTTTTATCATGGAAAAACATAAAATACTGATAAGAATACCAAAAAACCATGGCTGATCTTTAGTATAATCAAAAACACCAGTAATTCAAGCCAATCAAATTATTACAGACAACATCGTGTTTACAAAAATTACTATTTGACCGTCACACTTTTTGCCAAATTTCTAGGTTTATCAGGGTCGGCTCCTCTACCAATTCCTAAATAGTAACCCAGCAACTGACCCAAAATAATGTGAGCAAAGGCAGTTAATTTCCTAAATTAGGAATCGGAAGGTGAATATCAAATGACTCATCTTCAAATGAAGCCATCCCTACAATTGATGCTCCTCGAGCTTTTAGTTGCGCTGCACTCGAAAGTACCTCCTGTTTATCAAGACCGTCGTTAATCAACACGATACAGAAAGTTCCTTTTTCAATCAAAGCTATTACTCCATGTTTAAGTTCGCCAGCGGCAAAAGCCTCGGCATGCAAATAGCTTGTTTCCTTGATCTTTAAAGAGACTTCTAGCGCGGCTGGGTAGTTTGTTCCTTTTCCAACCAGATACAGATGTTCTCTATCCAACATCTTTTTTGCAGTTTTTTTCACTAATTTGTTGATATCTGGAGAGAGCCACTTTTCTAATTTTTTGCCAACATTTATCAGCTCCTGTTGAGCTTGATTAAACTTGCCCACCATCGCTTTGGTAATTAAATATAAAGTGGCCAATTGAGCAGTTGAAGCTTTCGAGGATACCACCGAGATTTCTGGACCTGCTCCAACTAAAAAAGTTAGGTTTGAAATTCTCTCTAGGGTAGAACCACGAACATTTAACACCGAACCTAACGTTGCACCAGCCTTAATAGCAGCTTTAGAAGCCAAAAGCGTATCAGCCGTTTCTCCACTTTGCGAAACTGCTAAGACTAATGTTTTTTTATTAACATACTTAATAAAAGTCTCAAATTCATGAGCCTGAAAAGCCATGGCTTTAATACCTACCTCTGCAAAATAATAACTTGCCAAAAGAGAGATGTGATAAGCCGTACCACACCCAACTAACATTACTTGATCAAATTTTGAAGCCAGCTTTTTTAATTGCTCAAATGACTCTTCATTAAGTTGAGTTGTTTTCTTGATTAAACCTGGCTGCTCATGAACTTCTTTAATTAGATAATGAGGAAAGTTTCCTTTCTGAGCCGATTCCTGTGTCCAGTCAACCACTTCAATCTGATGCTTAATTTTTTTATGAGTTTGATAATCAAAAATCTTTACGCCCGTTGCTGAAACCTCAGCCGCTTGGCCATCTTGCAAAACAATAATCTGGTTAGTGTGGGGTAGTAAAGCAGTTACATCGCTGGCTAAAAAATACTCATTTTTGCCAAGTCCCACAATTAGTGGCGAGCCATTCCTACAAGCCACTAAAGTATTTGTTTGAGCATTTAGAGCCACAATGGCGTTGGATCCAATTATTTTCTTAAATGATAAAAATACTGCTGTAAGAAAATCAGTTTGTTTAGTTTCATCCTCAATCA
>CAZQWI010000024.1:663-10282 GCA_964596995.1 uncultured Pseudomonadales bacterium | reverse complement strand
CCTCCCTCAGAAATGAGCTCTCTTCTTAACTAAATATAAATTAGCGAATTTATTTTATGTGTTAAACAGATTGTTTGGTTGGCGAAGCTTGAGAGTGCAGGTTTTCTCTTCACGCTTCGAGATCAATCGCAAAACTCTCAATTTTTAATGAAAATGAGAGGGTTATAGTTTTTCTATAAAAATCAATATTACAATTTTATACTCAAAAATTAAAAAAAAGGAACTTATGTCACTCCAAGATCGATTAATTGAAGATATGAAGCAAGCCATGCGTGATAAACAGACACTAAGGCTAGACACAATTAGAATGCTGCGAGCCAAGATAAAAAACGAAGAGATTGACAACGGCCCACAAACAGATGAACAAGTTGAAAAGTTGGTTTCTCAGACTGTGAAACAGTGGCTGGATGCGATTGAGGATTACAAAAAAGGTAACAGAGATGATTTAGTTGAGGAAGCTCAGCAAAAAATCAAGGTTTTGGAGGAATATCTACCTCAACAGCTTACCGATGAGCAGATTATCGAGACGATCAATAAAATAAGGCAAGAATCTTCAGATATTCAAAGAGGACCTTTGATTGGATTAGTAAAGCATCAAGTTGGTAATAGTGCTGATGGTGCACGAATTGCCCAACTAGTTAATCAAACTTTTTCAAATTAAATTATCTTAATAAAGATTAAATTTGTTATGCAGACGAGAAAAATTGGTCAAATTCTAGCTGACGAAAGACAAAAACAAAGAATAACGTTAACTCAACTTTCTCAAGTCACTAAAATTAAGATTGAGTATCTTCAAGCGCTTGAGAAAAATCAGTTTGATCAGTTGCCAGCCTCTGTTTTTATTAAAGGCTTTATCAAATCCTATGCCAGAGTTTTAAAACTTGATCAAAGATCATTATTGGCAATTCTGCGCCGTGATTATCAAGAGAATAAAACTGGGGAGTTGCTATTACGACAATATATTCGCCCGGTTTCTCAAAGACAAAAGCAGTGGAAACCTATCACGCTGGTAGTAGTGGTGGTGGCAGCTATTTTTTTGTCATTGGCTGGGTATATTGGTTTTCAGTGGTATAACCTCAACAAGCCTCCTTCTTTGGAGATCTACTCTCCAGAAGAGAATGAGTTTGTTTCTTCGCAAATTGTCGTCAGCGGAGCTGTCGAAAATGAAGTGATGGTGAGCGTTAATGCTCAGCCAGTTTCAACTCAACCAGACGGTACATTTAAAACAGAAGTTTATCTGCCCAGAGAAGGAATAAGCACTATCACAATCGAGGCGGTTGATCAAAAAGGACGAGCTACTCTTCAGCAGAGAACGGTTTATGTTAAATTCTAACCTGCGGTTTTGAAATTGTGAGTGTGCTATAGTTAATTAATCCTGTTAGCGAATTTATTAAGTAGATACAAATATGACTGAAATTTTACCTTATATCATTGCCGGCTCATTGAGCATTTTGACAATTGTGTTAGCTGTTGTTGGCATACAATTATTTTTGGTTTTAAAATCATTTCGCCAAACCGTTGACCAAGTTAACCATATTGCCAGTGAAGCTGAAGTTAAGATTGCAAGCATCACTCAACCACTTCAGGGTTTAGTTGGTATTGCCGCTGGAGTTAAAACTGGTGTTAGGGTTTTTGAAGGATTTGTTAATTATCTTAACAAGAGAAAAGAGGATAAGGAAAGGTAGTTAATGCCTGGTAAAACTCAATCAACGCTAGCCTCTGACGATTCGAAAAAGCAATCCAATCAATTCGGATTGGGGATGTTAATGGGTTTTTTCGTTGGATTTTCAAGTTATTTCTTATTTAAATCAGACGAAGGGGAGCAACTACGAGAGAAGTTTAGTGAAAGATGGGAAGATGCTACTCAAGAATTACCGGCAATTAAGGATATTAGAGTTGGTGATCTGGAATTAAGCGAGTTAATAAATCTTTTGTTGGGTACAAAAACTCCAAAAAAGGAAAGAGGACCAGGTTTAAAGATTAAAAGCTCAACGAAGACTGTTACTAAAGAAAAGGTTTTGTCACCTCAAAAATTTAAAGGAGTATAAAAATGTCGGAAATATCGGAGATTCAGCCAGAAAATAAAAATAAAAAGTTATTGCCACTGTTTATTGTTATCGGTTTGGTGGCAATAGCATTTCTTTTTATCAGTTTATCAAAGGATTCCCATCTATTTTCTAGATTACTAATATCAAAAGATGTTTTATTTTCTCGGCTAACTTTTGAAACCAACAATGGTTTTTTGCCAGAATCTTCTGTTAACGATCCAGATAATTTGGTATTGCGCTATAAAGCTGAAGGAGATGGCCAAACCCCATTTATTTTATTGAACGAAAATGCGGAAGTTGAGTATGATCAATATGATTTTGGTGCTTTTATTACAAGTATTAATGGCAAGGCTTCAACCAATGAATTTTATTGGGCTCTTTATGTAAATGATGAATATGCTCAAGAAGCAAGTGATAAAATTGTCTTAAAGGCTGGTGATCAGGTGGAGTGGAGATGGGAAGAGGTGAAAGCTTTTGAGTAAGATTAATCACGTTTTTAACCCGCCCACCATTATTCAAAAATTTCATCAAAAAAAAGAATTGTCTGGTTAACAATTAACGATTTTTTTAATTGTTCTCGGCGAGTTTTTTTAAACTTAATATAAATATGCGAATTTATTTTGGTTATACCCCGGGTATAACCAAAATGGGAGTTTCAAGGGGAATCCCCTTGAAGTGACTCATTAATAAATATTAAAGATTGTCACAGGGGAGCAGCTTTTGTGAAACAAGGTGGAACAAAAGCGCTGAGGGGTTTACCCCTCAGAAAATGAGCTCTCTTCTTAACAAAATATCAATATGCGAATTTATTTTGTATAATTCTCGATACTAAAATGATTTTTAATAATACTTCTACCACTTTTAACAAACTCACTCTGAGTTTTTTGGTGTTTTGTTCGAGGTTTATCAAGATTATGCCGAACTTCAGCGTGGTTGGATCATTTGGCTTTTTTCAATCAAACTTCTTATTTTTTATGATTCAGATAATTGCTTATGATTTGTTGGTTTCAGGTTTATATTCAGGTTTTATTTTTACCTATCTAGGATTTTTTGGTTATTGGTTATTAGGAAGGTTGGCTAAAAATAGCATTAAGCAACAGTTGTTATTCTTGCCTATTGCCAGCTTCATCTTCTTTCTTTTTTCAAATTTGGGAGTGTGGTGGTATTGGTACCCAAGAAATATAATCGGATTAACAAGTTGCTATTCTTTGGCTTTGCCTTTTTATCGAAACACACTACTTGGAGATCTTTTTTTTGGAGGATCAATTATTCTTCTTAAGAAGTTTTTAACCAAACAGCTAGTAAATACACACAGAGAGTATGTCTAATAAAAAAATCTCTGCCCATCAACTTAGAGCAGCTTATCTTGATTTTTTCAAACAAAAAGCACACACGATTGTTCCTTCATCATTGCTCGTTCCTGAAAATGATCCCACAACCCTGTTTACTACTGCTGGCATGCAGTCGATTATGCCCTATTTATTAGGACAAAAACATCCCGCTGGAACTAGAATTACCAACTCTCAAAAGTGTTTCAGGGCCCAAGATATTGAGGAGGTTGGAGATAATCGACACACCACTTTTTTTGAGATGTTGGGCAACTGGTCTCTTGGAGACTACTTCAAAAAAGAACAGTTAACTTGGATTTTTGAGTTTTTAACTGAAGTAATTGGTTTAGATGCAAGTAAATTATTTGTGACGGTTTTTTCGGGGGATAAAAAATATCAGATCCAGAAAGATCGAGAAGCTATTGGAATTTGGCAAGAGTTATTTGCAAAAAAAGGCATAGAGGCTAAGGTCAACTCTCATCCAGAAAGAGATGGAGTTGCGGGCGATTCTTTAGCTCATATCCTTTTATATCCTGCTAAAAAGAACTGGTGGTCAAGAGCTGGTGAACCCGACTCAATGCCCTCTGGAGAACCGGGAGGTCCTAGTAGTGAAATTTTTTATGATTTTGGCGCAGAGCATCAATTTCATGAAAAATCAGAGTTTGCTGATCAACCCTGTCACGTGAACTGCGACTGCGGCCGATTTCTTGAAATAGGAAATAGCGTGTTCATGCAGTATCAAAAAACTGATCAGGGTTTAGAGGAACTGTCTCAGAAAAATATTGATTTTGGAGGAGGGCTTGAAAGAATTTTAGCCGTTTTGGAAAATCAACCAGATGTTTTTAAAACCGATCTGTTTTTTCCAATCATAAAAAAAATTGAGGAACTTTCTAATAAACAATATGAAGATTATCTTTCTCAATTTAGAGTAATCGCTGATCATTTAAAAGCAGCGGTTTTTTTAATTGGAGATGGAGTTAAGCCAAGCAATAAGGATCAAGGTTATCTAGTTCGCCGATTGTTACGCAGGTCAATTAGACAGGAGAGATATCTTTCTCCAACAACCCAAATTCTGCCAGCACTTGTTCCCATAGTAGTTGGAATATATCGAGATCAGTATCCAGAATTAGTTGATAATCAGAATAGTATTCAGCTAGAAATTGAAAAGGAGTGTATTAGATTTGGCAAAACTTTAGATAAGGGCTTGAGAGAGTTCACCAAACTTTCGTCAACAAACGAAAAATTTTCAGGATCAAAGGCTTATCATTTGTATGAAACTTATGGATTTCCTCTGGAGGTTTTAAAAGAGGAGGCAAAAACTCAAAAAGTTGGTGTGACAAATAACTTTGAAAAAGAATTTTTACAGGCCAAGCAAATTCATATATCCAATTCACGTTCCAGCTCATCTGAAAAATTTAAGGGAGGACTAGCTGATCATTCGCAAAGAACAACTGCCTATCATACTGCGACTCACCTAATTCATGCGGCTCTCAGGAAAGTGCTGGGAGAACATGTGCAGCAAAAAGGTTCAAATATCTCAGCTGAACGTTTAAGATTTGATTTTTCGCACCCTAAAGCTTTAACTCAAGAAGAGGTAAAGCTAATTCAAAAGATAGTTAATCGATGGATTTCTCAGGATCTTGTAGTTAATAAGATAACTATGAATAAGCAAGAAGCCCTAAATTCAGGAGCTTTGGCTTTTTTTGCGGAGCGTTATCCAGATGAAGTGAGTGTTTACTTAATTGGATCGATTGAAAAAAATGCCGATGCTAAAACTCAACTACAAAATCAAGCAGTAATCTCTAAGGAACTATGCGGTGGTCCTCATGTTTCCTCTCTTGGTCAGATTGGTCAACTTGAAATTTTTAAAGAAAAGTCTGCTTCTTCTGGAGTGAGAAGAATATATGTTCGAGTAGTTGAGTAGAATTGTTTTGACTAAACCTCCAAAGGTTGCTCAGTTCAGTTAAATTTGCCACCCCCTCTTTTCATTCTTGAGATTGTCTGCTTTAATAGTGATAGTTTATATATAAATTCCAATACACTATGGGCCTGCCAAACGTTTTTTCAAAAAATAAAAAAAACAATAATGAGTTGTTTATTTCTATAATGCTGACCGATATCTCGGTTAGTTCTGCGTTATGGAAAATAATTGAGGGGCAAGTACACATTCTCAATCAATCTTCGGTTCGTTATTACCAGACAGAAGATGATCAGTTAGTTCAGTGCGATGAGAGCTTGCAGGAATTGGGTAAAGAATCTGAAAAAACAGACCAAGTTTTATTTGCTCTAGAACCAGAATGGGCAACTCAGTCAGAAATTAAGGTTCCTCATGATGATAGATTGCAAGAACTGTGCAAGTCGCTATCACTTGAAGCGGCAGGATTTGTGTTAAGCACCGAGGCATTGATTAATCATTTGATCGATGACAATCGTTATCTTTCTGCTTTAGTTATTTATTTGGGATCAACGTCTCTTACGCTGAATGTACTTCATCAAGGCCAAGTACAAAAAACCGTGTCGGTAGGGAGATCGGAAAATATTCTTTTGGATGTTCAGGAAGTATTAGCTCGTTTAAATGGAGATCTAGAAAAAACAGGAAAAAAGTTACCACTGAACATGATTTTGTCCTCTGCTTCGGTTGAGGATGCTGATTTACTTGATCATCAACAGCAGCTACTTTCAATCGATTGGGTTAAGGAATATGGCTTTATTCAGCAACCGGTAATTGATTTAGTGAAATCTCATGAAGTTATGGAAGCGGTGGTTAAAGAAGGAGGAGTAGCCTTAGCAAAAGATACAGGACTTGTTCCACAAGAAACTGATATTAGTTTTGACTCAAAAGAAGAAGAGATTGTTGAAGATGATCAGTTAGAGTTTAATTCAGACTCATTGTCTGTACCATTATCAGCTAACATCACTTCTCCATCAAGAAACAGTGCTGTAGCTACAAGTTTTGGTGTACCAATAGCCGTTGATCAAGTTTCATCTCAAGATAATAAGCAAGATCTTAAATCATCATTAAGAAAAAACAGTCTTCCAGCTGGAAATAGAAAGAAGCCTGGGAAAAAACAAAAAATCAAGCTAATAATAGCTGCCGGGATTATTCTTGGTTTGATGGTATCTGCTTTAGTTTCTTTTCTTCTTCTTAAGAGTAGCTATCAAGTTGTTGTGGCAGTTCAGCCAAGTGTCCATCAGCTACAAAAAGAGTTAAGCATCTTGCTTGATCCAGCTATTGCCCAATCTGACCCAGAATTAAATCTGCTCAAAGCAGAGCAGATTACTAAAGAAGTTTCTGGAGATGAGTCTACTTTAACCACTGGCGTTAAGCAGGTTGGAGAGAATGCTAAGGGAGAGATTAGAATCTTAAACAAAACAGATGAAGACAAAACATTTGAGAAGGGTACGGTTGTTTATGCTGATTCATTAGAGTTTGTACTTGATGAAAAAGTAGAGGTGCCAGCATCAAGCGTTGAGGTGAGCAATACTGGAGATAGTGAGAAACGAGAGTACGGGCAAAAAAATGTGCAGGTAGTTGCAAAGGAGATAGGCACACAAAGCAATGTTTCCAAAGACACTGATTTTAAGATTGAGTCCTTTTCTACTGACACTTATTCAGCAAAGTCCGTAGAAGACTTTTCTGGTGGTTCAAGTAGAGAGATTCGAGTAGTCTCTGAGACTGATTATCAAGAGTTGCTTACCACTCTTAAACAGAGACTACTTAAGCAAGCTCGTGACGAGATGATTGAGTCTCAAAAAATTGATTTGCACATAGTGCCAACTGAAGAGTTTAAAATTCTTTCCCAAGATTATAGTGCCGAGATTGGTGATGAAACTGATGAGATATCACTTTCATTAAAAATAGAACTGAGCGGTCTTAGTTATACCAATCAAGATTTGTTAGATTTGGCACGGGTTGTTTTGGCTGATGATGTTCCAGAAAACTATGAGTTCGTTGACAGTGGTTTGAAAGTTGATTCACAGGTAGTTGAGTTAGAAGAAGATGAAGACTCTCAGCTAAGAATTGAGGCGAATCTTCAAGGTCAGGCTCAAGCAATAATTGATTCTGATTCTTTGATTAAGGACTTGCCCAATATGTCAATTGAGGAGGCAACTTCAAAACTAAGTCAGCTTGATCAAGTGGCTGAAGTTAATTTTCAGTTTACTCCCTCTGTTGGCAGCTCGCTGTTCAAAAAATTGCCATCTAAAATAGAAAAAATAACAGTTGAAGTCAAGTAATAACTTGTTTTTGGTTTACTTAATTTATATTTAGTGTCATTTAATAATGCCAAATCAATCTCACATTGGACTAGATCATCGTGAGCTTATTCGGTTATACCGCGAAGCATTGTTAAGAGAAGGAAGCTATGAAGGCTTAGAAGAGAAGGTGACAAATAAGTTAACCAGAATGATGGTGGCTCAGAAAATTGAGGAGGAGATTGATGAAAAACAAACTAATGCGTTAGCAAACGCTTTGCCAAGATTGGTCCGGCTTGGGGCAAACATGTTGCCAGTTATGCTAATCTTTGTTGGGGTGATGTTGCTTGGTAGCGCAGTTATGCCGGTGGTTGGTTATTACGTAAAAACTCTTCCTCAGGCACGAGTGGACAAATTAGTGCTTCCCATTCCTCAAGAAAATGTGTTGGACGTTACTCCTCTGGTGGTTGCTCAAAGTTCGGCAGAAGATTATGTAGGTATAGATGAAGCCGAGACTATGTCAAAAGTTAAGCGCGGTCCAGTAATTGTCGATGCTCAACTCGATTTTACAAATCTTTCTAACTGGTTTGATGATCAGATGGCATCTGATCTTGTCAGTAGAACAAGTTTGTTGGCTCGTCAAAGTGGAGAGTATGTTCTAGAGATTCCAGATTTAGGAATAGAAAATGCCATAGTTACTATTGGTGGAGTTGATCTTGAAGAAAGTTTGATTCAGTATCCTGGTACATCTTTGCCTGGTAAGCCAGGAGCTCCGGTGATTTTTGGTCATTCGTTGTTGAGGCAGTTCTACAATCCAAAGGAGTCGAATCCTCGTCGATATAACTCAATTTTTAGCACCATTATGACTTTAGAGAAAGGCGACAAGATTTATCTTCACTATGGAGATGTTCGATATACATATGTTGTTGAAGATAAAACTGAAGTTAAGCCTTCTGACACTTTTATTTTGTCTCAAGATTATGGTGTCAGGCAACTAAAATTGGTTACTTGTACCCCCGAAGGGACGTATCTTCGCCGAGGGGTAATAACTGCTCAGTTAATTCGAGATGATTAGATTTGGAGTATAATCTTCCTATTATGGAGAACTTAAAGGTGTTGGCAATAGATTACGGCACCAAGCGAATAGGCTTGGCTCTTTCTCATGCTTCTTTGGCTGTTCCACTTGAAGTAATTGAGTATCAAAATCTTGACGAAGCATTAACTAGAATTGATTATTTATGTCAACTACATAAGGTAAATCAATTAATCTTGGGTATTTCTGAACAAAAGATGGCTGAGCAAACTCAACTATTTCGAAATCAATTGTCTAAAAAAGTTAATATTCCAATTGAGTTGGTTGATGAAACTCTAAGCTCTCATGATGTAAGAGAAAAAATGAAGGAAAGAGGAAAAAGAATCAATGGCCCCATTGATCATCTTGCAGCATCTTTATTTCTAGAAGATTGGCTGAATTATCAATGATTTTTTTTCAAGAATGATTAGCTTTAGCTCTAAAAAACAGTTTATGCTACACTATTAAGTCTATGTTTGAAAAAAATAACGAGGGCCTATCAAGCAAAAGTAAAAAAAGATTTTTAATAAAACTAGTAATTATTTTTTTAACAACCCTTGTTTTACTTGGTATTCTTATCGGTTTAGCACTTACGTCTTTAATGCGACCGGTTGCACTAGATAAGAAGGAGCTGACCCGATTTGTTATCCCCAAAGGGCAGTCGGTGATGCATGTGGCCGACCGTCTTGCTGAAGAAAAACTGATCAAAAACTCAAAGATTTTTCAACTTTATTATCGGATTAATGAGGATAAATATAATATTCAAGCTGGAAGTTTCGAGCTATCTCAATCAATGAGCTTGACAGAAATTCTGGATGTTTTGAGTGATGGCACCGATGACCTCTGGATAACATTTCCTGAGGGGATTCGCAGAGAAGAGATTGCCAGCAGTCTTTCTGAGTATGACTTGATTAGCTTTGATGAAGATGAGTTCCTGTTGCAAACTGTTGGAATGGAAGGAAAATTATTTCCCGATA
>CAZQWI010000024.1:0-653 GCA_964596995.1 uncultured Pseudomonadales bacterium | reverse complement strand
AGAGATTACAACTCAGGCCTTAATTTCGCTAATGAGCAACACTTTTGAGAAAAAGATTGCCATTTTTGCTGATGACATAGAGCAATCAGATTATTCTTTTGATGAGTTGATCGTGATTGCTTCTCTTCTTGAAAGAGAGGCAAAAGGTCTGGATCAAATGAAGATGGTTGCTGGCGTAATCTATAAACGATTGCAGATGGGCATGCCTCTCCAGGTAGATGCTACTCTTCAATATGCTAAAGGTTACAATGAGCAAACCGGAACTTGGTGGTCAACTCCTCTGGCGGCCGATAAAGAAATTGATTCTAGATATAATACCTATTTGAATCCAGGTTTACCCCCGGCTCCAATTTGTAATCCCGGCTTTGAGGCTTTGGAGGCTGCCGTTAATCCAATATTTTCTGACTATCTATACTATATACATGATAGTACTGGGCAGATTCACTTTGGCAGAACATTACAAGAACATAACCAGAATATTAATAACTACTTGCGTTAGTTTTGTAGAAATGATAGAATTGCCACTTACGTGTGGAGTTGTATGACCTATGCCAGAGGTGGCATGTTTTTTTTGTCGAAACATGATGAATACAGTTATTAATAATAATTCAATTAGCCAGGTCAAGCAAAACTACAATTATTGTAAACTAGTG
>CAZQWI010000023.1:6587-10624 GCA_964596995.1 uncultured Pseudomonadales bacterium | reverse complement strand
ACAGCGGATGGTCGAGAGATTATTCAAGCGCATTGTCAGACTCTTCTCCCACAAAAATAGTTGAGAGAGAGCAGCTGAACTGCGTGGGTAGAACAGCATTCATGTTAATAAAAATTCTAGAACAGCTTGGGATTAAGGGGTATTTAGCATCACAGTGGTACCATGTTGCCTGTTTAGGAAAATTTGCTGATGGTAAAGAGATGCTTATTGAGCCTTCGGGAATGAAAGGAGAGGAGTTATCTCCAGCTACAGAGATTAAAAATAATGATAATGTTTTAGCTAAAGGAGAGCGCATCATTGAAGTAGTTACTTTTTCTGATGGAGAAGTAATAAAAACAAGGTTTTTAATCACCGGTTCGAAAAGAATTGCTATAAGTGCCTTATCAAATTATGTAGCTGGCTTGAAAGAAAATACAGATTTGAAAAATTTTGTTTATCAACAAGCAATAACATCATCAGACATTTTTAATCTTTTTTCATCAAATGCAGACTCAAGTCTTTCTGATGATGAAATCTATATACTTATAAGAAAATTTCAACTTTTAGAGCCAGATTATTTTGATTTTAATTCGAGACAAAAAATATTAGTAATCACATCGGCTCATGAAAGAGCTGAAAAGAAAATTAGAAAATATTGGGATAAAGTGATTGAAAAATATGGACCATTAATCTAAAAAGTGCTAAAAAGGATAATTATCTAGAACATTGTGTGTTTTGAGCTGATCTTGTTAAAGATTGCCAATGGAAAAGATTGTATTCATTCAAAAAGCATTGCCATTGCGGATCTTAAAACTAATGTTGATTATTAATTATTCAATTTTTTAATTAAATTTAGCAAACTCTCTCCTAGCTTAAACTCATTGGAATTAATCAACTCATCATAAGTAACCCACTTAACTTCAGTTATCTCCTCATCAGCTGGATTATTACTAGTGTCAACCACAAACTTGCCAATCGGCTCACACAAAAAAGTATGACAGATCACTTGATCTTTTTGATGCTGAGAGAAAAAATACCAAACTCCGATTGACTTAATAATTGAAACTTTGATACCTAGCTCTTCTTTCAGTTCGCGATGAACTGTTTCTTCTGGCGACTCTCCATACTCGATCTTGCCTCCAGGTAAATCCCAAACACCACCCTTGCGCAATTCTTCCTTAATAATTAAATAATTATTTTGATGTTTAATTAGTGCTTTGCAGGAAGAAACTACTTTTGGCATAGAGTAATTTTTTGGGATTATTTTTTAAAAAGGTATTTAGTTACATTGGCTGAATACACCTCATCTCTATTTTATCTACTTAACAAAAAAATTCCACAAATAAGAAAACTATTTGCAACCTGAAACCACCCTCTTCAAAATAAGATTCCTTCCTTTGATCTATTGTGTTACACTTAAAAACGATTATTTATGTATCATCCTGAAACAAAATATTCACGACCTTTTATATCCCTAACTCCAATTGAAGAAGCTGGCAATTATCACTTGTCTGATCCAGAAATAGTTTTAAATTTAGAGTTTATTGCTCATCAAACTTGGACTTTTTTACAAAAACATTTAGATGCTAATACTGGTCTTCCTTTTGACAGAGTTGAGCTAAGAGATAATGAAGCTCGCTTGTCTAAAATTACCTCACCTTCTAATATCGGTCTAGCTTTATTAAGTTGTGTGGCAGCTGATCAGTTAAACTATTTGAGCAGTGTTCAATCCCTCGCTCAAGTAAGGCTGCTAGTTGCTTCAATCAAAATATTAAAAACTAGACAAGGTGTGCTTGTAAATTGGCATCATAGTGACAGCTGTCAGCCAGTTATTCATTGGCCAAATGACTCAGGAGAAAAATGTGAAGTTGAAGAGTTTGTTTCAAGCGTTGACAATGCCTGGCTGGCAGCTGGTTTGCTTATTGCTGGTGATTACTTTCCTAAGTTGAAATCAGCAATAAATGAAATTCTGGATCAAATGAACTTTACAATCTTTTTTGATGAGGAAAGCAATAGCTTCGCTGGAGGGATTCATCAAAATGGACATTTAACCGATTATCATTATCCAAGTAATTTTTTGTCAGAGACACGGATTTTATACTATGTTAGTTACTTCTTAGGACAAATTAGTAGAGAAACTTTGTTAAGATACCTTAATCATTTCCCACAAGTATCTTATGGTGGCTCTATGTTTGAAGCCCTAATGCCATTATTGGTATTCGATGAACAAGATTTATCTCTTGATGCAATTCTAAATTTAATCTATTTACAACAAGAAGCTGGAAAAACACACGGCTATTGGGGATTTTCCCCTTGTGACGATCCTGAGGATACCTATAAAGAATTTGGCGTTGGTGAATATAAAAGAAACGGATTTGATGTAATAACTCCACACGCTTTACTTCTGGCTCTACCTTATGCCCCAACTGAAGTATTGGCAATATTACAAAAACTGACTATTGAAACAGAGGCTTGGTCTGAAAATGGATATGTTGATGCAGTAAACATTAGAAGAAAAAAAACTTCAGAAAGTTGGCTCTTTTTAGATCAAGCCATGATATTCTTATCAGTTTATCAATGTTTGATCAAAAATAATTTCAGGAAAAGAATTTGTTAAAGTGGCGGAACATGCGGGTCTGGAACCCTGCATCGTTATAACTTATTCTAAATCACCCTTACACCAATCGCCCAAATTCCATATTTTGGGATTGAACTTTTGTATTCTAAGATTGAATTGTAGCTCATAATTCCATGCTCAATTGTTTTTGGTGAACTTGAGAGAACATTTTCAACACCCTCATTTTGGAGCATTTCTACTACATTTTTATAGTGATGAACAAAGATTGCTTTAACTATAAGTTTTTCGCCAGTTATATTATTGGTAAAAGTGATAATGTCGCTTTTTCTTAATTTATTAAGAAGAAGTTTTTCCCAGCTTGTTTTAGTTCTTCCCTCAACTTTTTTGGTTCCAGCTTTAATAGCTTTGAATGGACGATCATTTATGTCAGTAAAGTGGTTCATATTTATCACTAAAGTTTGAATTTTATGTTGCGGAAGGGGTGGGACTCGAACCCACGAAGCCCGTGAGGGCGCCGGTTTTCGAAACCGGTGCAATAGACCGCTATGCGACCCTTCCTTTTTTTTGAATAAATGATGTAGATAGTGCACCCGGCGGGATTCGAACCCACGGCCTTCAGTTCCGCAAACTGACGCTCTATCCAGCTGAGCTACGGGTGCATATAAGTGGGTCAGCAACAACCCATATTTTAATCGTTTTTAACCTCTTTGTCAGACACAATCATCAAGACAAACTAAATAATCTTTGGGATAAAAATAAATAATCCAATAATCGCTGCCATAGTTGCCAATACCAAAACACTACCAGCGGCTAGATCTCTAGCTTTTTTAGTGGCTTGATATTCTAAACTTTCATGATCACGTATTAGATCCGCCAGCTCTTCGATAGCAGTATTCATCAGCTCAGCTGAAATTACTAAGGCAATCAATATGCCAACAATAATCCACTCAAAATCAGCAAGATTTACAGCTAAGCCAGATACGATTACAAAAAAAGTCGCAAGTAGATGAACTTTCATATTTCTTCCATCCGTCCCAGCCATAACTCCATTTAAGGCATACTTAAAACCATTGAAAAATTTTGTTACTTTTTCTTTCATGATGATTTGATTTATAGTATAGTTAATTTATGAAGCCTGCCACCCATTTATCATACATTAATTTATTTGACATCGTTGGTCCAGTGATGATTGGACCCTCAAGTTCCCACACAGCTGGAGCAGCTAAAATTGGCCAAGCTGCTTATGCCCTTTTAGAAGAAGAGCCAAGAAAAATTCGCATCAAACTTTACAACTCCTTTAGTGACACGGGCAAAGGTCATAAGACTGATTTGGCTGTACTTGGTGGTTGCATTGGTATTGGCGCTGAAGACGAACAGCTACTTTTCTCTCAAAAAATTGCAGAAGAAAAAAAACTTGACTACAAAATTAAATGGGGTTACCACTCTTTAGATCTTCATCCAAACACTGCCATTATTGATT
>CAZQWI010000023.1:0-6577 GCA_964596995.1 uncultured Pseudomonadales bacterium | reverse complement strand
GGAGTTGTTGGTTACTCAATCGGTGGCGGTAGAATTGAGATTGCTAAAAAATTTAAAACAACCATTAAAAACAGCTCGGAAAGTATTAACGTTGACGATTTTTCCGCCAATCAACAGAAAAAATCAAGAAAAGATAGCGAAAGTTATTTCACTTTCAATGAACTTGCTGATAAAACCAATACCTCCAAACAGTTTTTAGATCTTCTCTTAACCATTCAAGAAATGAGCTTTGGTCAATCAAAAGATGAAATTTTAAAGGAGTTTCTTCTTCGCTGGCAAATTATGGCTAGATCAGTTTCAAAAGGCATAAGTAACTATCAACGATCCGAAAACAAAATGTTTGGCGGTGATGCCTATCGTATTCGTCGCTCAAAACTAAACATCTTAAGTGAGGAAATTGAAAATGGGGTTTTTTATGCCATTGGCGTGTCAGAGCACAATGCTAGAATGGGTAAGATTGTTGCCTCACCAACTGCTGGAGCAGCTGGTATTACCCCAGGAGTTTTACGTTCTATGCAAGAAAAGTTTTTCTTTTCAGATGAAGAGATGGCAAAAGCTTTAGTTGTAGCTGCTGGAGTGGGCGCCATCATCGCCAACAAAACAGCGTTGGCTGGAGCAGTTGGAGGTTGCCAAGCTGAGATTGGAGCTGCCGGAGCAATGACCGCTGCTGCTGGTGTTTATCTTCTGGGTGGTAGAGTTGAAGCTATTGAATCAGCGGCAAGTTTAGTTTTAGCAAACCTACTTGGATTAACCTGCGATCCTGTAATGGGGCTAGTTGAAGTACCGTGTATTTTAAGAAATGGCATGATCTCCAGTATGGTTTTTACGGCAATAGAAATTGCTCTTGATGGTGTTCGCTATACAATTCCTTTTGACGAGGTAGTAGGTGTAATGAAAAAGGTCGGGGATGATATGCACACAGCCTACAAAGAAACAAGCAAAGGTGGATTAGCTCAAACTACCACTGCTAAGACTTTGTGCAGCGGTTGTCAAAGATGTGGCTAGTTTTTAAATAATCTATACACATTAAAAAAGTATCACTACACTTTTTTACAACACGCGGTATAATGTCCATGCTTGTTCATTCCCCATGAACAGCTTCCTTGAAGAAAGTAATTATTATATTAATTAGTTCGAAAGGATCGAGCATGAAAATTAAATCAATTGTCGCTCAAGAAATTCTTGATTCCCGTGGTAATCCCACCGTAGAAGCCCAGTTGACTCTTGAAAATGGCATCAGCGCCAGAGCTGCAGTTCCATCAGGTGCCTCTACCGGTACCCATGAAACTTTGGAGCTTCGCGATGAAGATGAGAGTCGATATTTAGGCAAGGGTGTATTAAAAGCCGTGGCTAATGTTAACAAGATAATCGCTCCCGCTTTGGTGGGGATGGATGTTTTTGATCAAAGAGCTCTTGATGAAAAGATGCTGGAGCTTGATGGCACAGAACTAAAAAGTAAACTTGGTGCCAATGCTATTTTATCGGTTTCTATGGCAGCCACTCGCGCTGCTGCTCTTACCAAAAAAGTTCCTTTGTATGAGTACATCGCCAGTTTATTTGGATTCGATAACTCTAGTTATAAGATTGCCACTCCAATGATGAATGTGCTCAATGGTGGCAAACATGCTATCGGCAGCAGTGATATGCAAGAGTATATGATTATGCCGGTTGGGGCTCCAAATGTTCAAGAAGCTTTGCGCTGGGGAGCTGAGGTTTTCCACCATCTGGGAAAAATTCTTAAAAAGAAGGGTCAGCAAACCACCGTTGGTGATGAGGGTGGCTATGCTCCTAAGTTAAGCTCTAACGAGGAACCTCTACAACTAATTGTAGAAGCAATCAAGAAAGCAGGCTATACTCCTGGAAAAGATATTAGCATTGCTATGGATCCAGCTGCCAGCGAGTTCTATCACGATGGCATGTATCATCTTGATGTTGAGGGTAAAAAATTAACTTCAGAAGAGTTGGTTGATCGCTATGTTGAGTGGGTAGAAAAATATCCAATCGTCTCAATCGAGGATGGTCACGCTGAGGATGACTGGGAAGGGTTTAAGTTAATGGTTGAGAAACTTGGTGACAAGATCCAGATTGTTGGAGATGATCTTTTCGTTACCAATCCTAAGCGTTTAGAGAGAGGTATTACGGAAAGAGCCGCCAACTCTATTTTGATCAAGCTCAATCAAATCGGAACTGTCACTGAAACGGTTGACTGTATTCAGATGGCTTACAAAGCTGGTATGACCGCAGTCGTTTCTCACCGATCTGGTGAAACGGAGGATGCTTACATTGCTGATTTTGTGGTTGGCGCTGCAACCGGTCAAATTAAATCCGGTTCAGCCAGTCGCTCTGAGAGATTAGCTAAATATAATCAGCTGATGAGAATTGAGAGAGAACTTGGCTCAAAAGCTAAGTTCCCCAAGATGCCTTTTGCTAAATAAATCGGCATCACTTTAGATTAAAATTCCAAGTAGGAGAAGGACTCATCTTTCTCCTACTTGGTTGAGTTGTACATAATAACTATTAATCAACTTATGTCTTCACCAAATGGCAAGGTTCTCACAATTATTCTTGACGGTTGGGGTCTATATAAACCCTATGCTGGTAATGCTATCGAGCTAGCCAACAAGCCTTACTATGATAGTTTAGTAAAAAACCATCTCTATACACCTCTTGATGCTTCTGGACTTGCTGTTGGACTTCCTGATGGCCAGATGGGCTCGTCAGAGATCAATCACATGATTATCGGAGCCGGCAGAGTGCTTTATCAAGATTTAGTCAAGATTAATGAGTCAATAAAGGATGGTAGTTTTGATCAAAATCCGGAGTTTTTAACAGCATTCGAGCATGTAAAAAAGCATAATTCCAAGCTTCATATTAAAGGCCTTTATAGCCCAGGCGGAGCTCACTCTCACTCTGATCATTTTATTGCGATGGCCAAGTTAGTTAAAAAGGTTGGTTTATCAGATAAAACACATTATCATATAATTGCAGACGGCAGAGATGTAAAACCAGAAAGTGGCTACGAATATATTAAAGAGTTTGCTGAGTTTGTTGAGCAAGAGCAAGCAGGTACTTTCGCTAGTATTAGTGGTCGTTATTTTGCCATGGATCGTGATCATAACTGGGAAAGAACTGATAAGTACTTTGAGATGATAACTCAAGGAAAAACTCCACATAGGTACAAAAATATTTTGGAGGCAATCTCTCAAAACTATCAAAACAAAAAATTTGATGAGTTTATTGAACCAACGCTAATAGTTGCCAATGGCCAACAACCAGCTCTCATCGAAGACAATGATGCCGTTATCTTTATAAACTTCCGCAACGATCGTCCTCGTCAAATTGTAGAAAGATTCTTAGAAAAAGGCCCCAAAAATCTTTACTATGTGACCATGACTCAATATAGTCCTGAATATAATGTTAAGGTAGCTTTTCCACAAGTAAGTACGGATAAAACCTTGCCTCAAGTAATATCTGAGGCAGGCTTAAAACAACTTCGCATTACCGAAACCGAGAAGTTTGCACATTTAACCTTTTTTATGAACTGTAAAAAAGAAGAGCCTTTTGAAGGAGAAGATCGAGTAATGATTGATACCTACTCCGATATTGCCGAGCATGATGAAAGACCAGAGATGAGAGCTCCCGATATTGCCAATCGCTTAGTAGATGAGTTAAAAACAGAGAAATACTCTGCTATTTTTGTTAATCTATGTAACGCCGATATGGTTGGACATACCGGCAATATTCCCGCTGCAATCAAAGGTATTGAGGCGATTGATGCTGCTTTGGTAAAAATTGTACCCGTAGCTAGAGAACATGGCTATGATGTAATCATCACCGCCGATCATGGTAATGCTGAACAAATGTTAGATGAGAATACAAATGAACGGTTAACCGCTCATACTCCTAATCCAGTGCCATTTCTCTTGATCACAGACAGATTTAATAAACTCACTAAAGATGACGGCTCACAGCCTGATGTAGCTCCAACTATCTTGAAGTTAATTGGTTTAAAGCAGCCAGAAGAAATGACTGGGGAGAGTTTAGTTTAATTAAAATATTTGTTTAGTATGTAGATAAAAAATGTTAATGAATTTAATCAATTAATTGCTTAAATTCCTTTAATCCATCTACAGCCACCAGTGGTTTGGTTTGACCAATTTTAATATATTTATAAAGTCCTAAATACCTAGCTAGCTTTTCAAGATATTGTGAATTTCTAGAAATTAAAGCAGTTACACTTGAAGTTTCATTTATATGATCAAGAATACTCTTTTTTAATTTTTGAAAATATTCTAATTCTTTTCCTTTTTCTAAATAAGAAAAATATGTTTCTACCGGAGTTTTTTTCGAAGAAAGAACATTACCTTTATCAGAATAGGTTAAACCCATTTGAGCCATAACATTCGCCATTACAACACC
Source organism: uncultured Pseudomonadales bacterium (assembly GCA_964596995.1). Taxonomy (GTDB): domain Bacteria; phylum Patescibacteriota; class Microgenomatia; order UBA1400; family PJMF01; genus DAOLOF01. The sequence continues at coordinate 2,158 of CAZQWI010000023.1, read as the reverse complement.
CACCTCACTTGAATGTTCTAAATAACTGCGATCAGGAAAAGATCTCTCTTCAATTTCTGAAGCTTTACACCCTCTTTTTCTTTGGAGATAATGATCAAAGAATTTCACAAAAGCTCTTCCAGTACGACCATTTCCATCTGTATAGGGATGAATAGCTGTTAAGACCAAATATATCCAAGTTAAAAACATTGTTTCATCCTCCTCTGATATGTCGTTTTTTATGAGTTCTTCAATTGATCCCAAAAATCTGTTCATCAATAACTCAACGTCAGAATAATGAGGAGGTATATCAAAACCAATGCGTACATTATAAGATCGATACTGGCTATCTAGTTCTTCGCCATCCTCATGATCTTCGGGATTGTGCTTTGAACCAATTGATGCAAGTGTTCTTAAAAATAACAATACCTCAGATAAAGATAATTGTTTAGAATCAAACGCTAAAAACAGTGGTTCGAGACTTTCTTTAACCAACGATTCTTGAAGAGCTAAATAGTGATGCTCCCTCCTCTGAGCTTCCTCTTTTCCTTGAGAGTAATCCACCTGACCTACGAGCTTTGCATATTCAGTATCCAAAACAGATTTAATCCTAGGTAAAACTTCGTCAATCGATAATTCTTTCATAAAAGAAATTAATATAATATAAGATTGTTAGAATTAATTGTACTATATTCACCAAGTATCATTACTAATCTTTCCACTCCCATCCCAATGCCAGCATAACTTTTGCCTGATTCACCCATGGTTTTAAGTGCCTCTAAAAACTCATAATCAATTGGGTGAGTTGGCAACTGATTTTTCTCTCTAAATTTTTGCTCCTGTAAAAAATGTTTTTTTACTAAAGTTGTATCTGTCTGTTCATTATTGCCATTGCCAATTTCTAATCCTCCTAGATATACCTCAAAACGCTCAGCGAGATATTGTCTATTTTTTTGAACCTTACAAAGAGGAGAAGTCTGAGCTGGAAAATCTACTAAAAATAGTGGTTGTTTACCTAAAAAAGGCTCAATTTTATCCATCACTATTTGATTAAACAACTGCTCCCAATTAGTTCCTTGAGTCTGATAACCGAGACTTTTAGCTATGTTTTTCATCTGCTGTAACTCTAGCGTTTTTTCTAGCTTCACTCCAGTTACTTGATCAAAAAGAGTTTCTAAAGAGACTCTTTTCCAAGGGGAGTTAAGTGATATTTTTTCTCCTGTATATTCCAATTTTTTATCATTACCCAAATAGTTTTTTACTTCAGCCCAAACTGCAGTTACCAGCTCTTCAACATCGTTCATAATCTTTTCATATTTGGCATCAGCTCGATACCACTCCAACATCAAAAACTCTGGATTATGCTCAACATCAGCCGGTTCAAGATTTCTAAATGTTTGACCAATTGAGAAAACTTTGTCCAGTCCCTTGGCTAGCATTTTTTTTAAAGAAGCTTCGGGAGATGTGGGTAAGTACATTACTTGTGATTTATCCATATATTTCCAAATAGTAGAAAAAGAGTAAAGATTCGGCTCAAGAGGAACAGCTCTGTTTAAAACAGGAGTTATTACCTCGTGAAAAGATTGCTGATAAAAAAACTCACGAACTGTTTTTATAACTAACTCTTTAATAAAAAACTGATCGTTTTTTTTCATTATTCACTTTCACTACAATTATCACATAACCCACACATAAAATTTGGCTCAACACATTTTTGAAACTGATCTACTCGTTGTTTATACTGGCTAATTAAATACTCAATCTCGTCTGGAATTTTGCCAAGAGGATGTATTCCCTCGCAACAACCATAAACCATGCCATCACTCATCAAAGACAATTGATGACAACCTAAACTTTTAGGAGGAAAAACTTTTTTATTTTCTGAGAGAAATTTAATCTGCTGATCAGTTAAAAAGCCAAAAAATTTACTCTCTCCAACTCGATTTGAGAGAGGATGATTCTTTAGATACGCTAAAGATTTTCTGGGATGATAGGTTATTTCTGGGATAAAACCAAGTTCATTCTTTAACCAACTATCAAACTCGTTAATTTCATCAAGATTATTTGTTGATACCACAGTAAAAATTTCTGTGTGAAAGCCTAAGGCAATTGCTTTCTTCAAGAAATTGAAACTAAGATTAAAATTAAGTAAACTGCTCAAAAAGGAATAATCCCCTGT
>CAZQWI010000022.1:8207-10867 GCA_964596995.1 uncultured Pseudomonadales bacterium | reverse complement strand
AGGGTGACAGGTGGCCACTTCACTCGCCCAATCGTAACTGATACCCAACCTCCTCACTTGTTTTTGAAAAGCATGAATTGCTTGCTTGGTTGTTTCAACAGGCGGCACACCGGATTTGATCGCATAGTTTTCTGCCGGCAAACCAAAGGCATCCCAACCAACAGGGAAAAAGACATCCTTGCCCTTCATGCGATTGTAGCGAGCCATGATATCTAGAGCCGTTTTGCTCTCAACATGACCCACGTGTAATCCAGAGCCAGATGGGTAAGCAAAAGCAAACAACAAATAAAGAGGGTCTAGTTTTTCACCCGATTTTTCTTTGGCTACAAAATGATTAGCCTGATCTTGAAAAAGCTGATGATCCTCCCACATCTTTTGCCAATGAGGCTCGGCTTGGGAGTGATTGTAGAATGATTTGTGAGGCGAAAAGCTTTTGTTTGAATCTTGAGCTGATGTCATAAATATAAAATAATTACTTCAAGTATACAATTGTAGCACGCAACCTCTTTTATGAAACAGTAACTTCTTCCCTCAGTTCCAACAGAGGTAAAACCCTCCATCATTTTTAAAATAATTGTTTAAACAGCTTATATAATATTTCCATCTGGAGTAAACCATTTTACAGTTCCATCATGATTCATTTCTGGTCGTAAAAACTTATTTGGATCCCAAACATCTTCTTGCTTCCAACTATTCTGGTCACCAGCCCCCATACCTTTTAAAAATGATCAAGTGATTAATAACAATAAATATAGACAGTATAAAATCAATAGATATAATGATAATATTAACGAATTATTAAAAATCCTCATAATGACCGAAGCCAATCCAAAAGAAAAAAACCACCATTTTGAATAAAGAAAAAGTGGAAAAAAGAAAAAAACCCATTGAATATTTAAGATCGCTTCTTAATCGAAAAAAACAACCAAAAGAAAATGTAAAGACACAATACGATCCTTCAGACTTGGATGAATTAAGAAACATATACACCGTCACTGCTGAAGGCGGATTACCCTACCAAACCAGAAAAGGCACAATCATAATCCTTAATGATGGTGGCTTAAGTGGAAATATTTGGACTGAGCCAATTCCAGAAGAATTTTTAGCAAACACAGCTCAAAAAGTAATAGAAAACATTCAGCAAGCAGTAGAAAAGGGATCGATTGATCCTGATGAAGTTTTTAATGTTTATTTGCACATTGCTCATAAAAGACCAATGCTTGCAAAATATTTACTTGAAATAAAGCAGTAACTTTTCTATACAACGCATACAGATATTATTGTTGTCCCCATAATTTAACTGGGTTATACTTGGATAGTATCTTTTAATCAACAAATTTAAACATCTGCCCATGTCAGCGAATTATTCAACTAGCTTAACCTCTAGCACCACCCCATCTTCTTCAGCCAACATTCGTCGCACTCTCGCTCAATCACTGGCTCTCTCTACCTCAATAGTGATCGCTTATCTTTGGCTTTCGTTTCCTTCGCTGACTCAATACTCACTCCAAGCTTTTGGAGCCTGCTTTATTCTCTATTTTATTTTAAAAAAACTTAACGAAGCTGCTATCTGGGAAATCCTGCCAACCACCGCAGTCGATGAGATGGTGTTGGTCACCTTTGCTTTTTTGATCTTAATTGGAGCAACTGGTGGCATAACCTCAATCTTTTTTCCTTTAGTTTTTGTTTATCTGTTTTTTGTTTCCATGACCATGGAGCGCTGGACTTCAATCACCACCACTCTACTTACCCTACTATTCTTTTATGCACTCAGTCCATCAATCAACTCCAAATCAGATCTCTCAAATTTAATCAGCATTCCTCTAATAATGATCTTTTTTTTGTTTGCCAAGTATCAGTATGAGCAAGCTAAAGAAAAGCAAACCTTGGTTGAGATTGAGCATAATGAAATTCATAGTTACAAGATTTTTTTGGATCAGAAAGAAAACCAACTTAGCCAAGCTGAAACCAACACTTGGGATTGGCTAAAATATTTTGACAGTTTTTTGTTCGGATTTTTGCAGCCAAAACTTGATCAAACCATCCAGATGATGCAGTTTCCTCAAAACCACAATGCTGTTAAGGGTCAGTTAACCTTAATGAGAATTGAGCTGGAAAAATTAAAAGAGTGGCTTTCAACACAAAAACAGAATAATCAATGAGAAGATTAACTCCACGCTGGTCGTATATCACCATCATTCTTACACCATTATTAGCTGGGGCATTGTTCTCACCTCCAATCTCACTAGCCGAACGCCTTGAAAGCGACACCTATGTTATCCAGTTTGGCAACTTTAATATGGGCGCCGGTAAACGCGAGGGAACTTTATATAATGTCAGCTATACCCTAGGACAAACCGCTGCCGGTCCCTACGGAGATTATGGTCCGGGTAGCACCTACTTTGTTGGAGCCGGCTTTCAATACATTTATCAAATTGGAGATTTTGCCTTTACTATCTCTGATACTGATCTAGATCTTGGCATCTTAACTCCTGGAGTTCACAACTCTGTTAATAACACCCTAACGATTAGCACCAGAGGTGCTGGAGGTTACAAGGTTTACGCCTACGAACAGTACCGGCTTGCCCTACAAGGCGGAGTCGCTTGGATTCCCGATACCGAGTGCGACCCTGGTTATACCTGTACCATTGATGGTGCTA
>CAZQWI010000022.1:0-8197 GCA_964596995.1 uncultured Pseudomonadales bacterium | reverse complement strand
ATGGGTTGATCAGGATGAGCCCGGTTTTGGCTACAACGCCCAAGGAGACACAGTTAGTGATGATTTTACCGCTAGCGCTAATCCCGATTGCACCGTTGATGATGAATGTTTTCGTCCTTTTGCTGATGCCAGCCTGGGAGGAACCATGCAAGTTGTTATGAGCAATGATGTCATTGCCAGAAATGAGCAAGCACTAATTACCTACAAAGTTGGGATTGAACCAACGCAAACCAGCGGTCAATATGAAACAGGCATTGTTTATGTAGCTGTACCAGGATATTAAAAAATGAATATAAGAAATCTGACTAAAACTATCGCTGCAGTCTTTGTTATTGGGCTTTTTATTTTTTTTAGCTATCAATATTTTCCTCAAGTAAATGCCCAGCAAACCACAAACCAAACCCAAGAAGAAGAAATTGTTGTTCCAAGTAATGCCGCTCTTTCACTCTCAGTCCATCCCCCGGTAGCCTATGTAGCCGTTAAACCATCTGAACAACTAAAACACACATTAATCGTCAAAAATCATGGCAAAGATCCTCTAGAAATCTCGGTTAATATTACCGACTTCAAAGCAGATGGCAAAACCGGTCAACCGGTGCTTCAACCCGGAATGATCTTTAATCGCACCGCCAACCCAGATTTGCAGTTTGGTGAGGCTTTTATTCTACAGCCGGGTAGAAATCACAGCATCAATCTGCAAATTGATGTTAGTGAGGTAGCTTCAGAAAAAGAGTATCCGCTTGCAATTATGGTTAATGCGCGCAGTCTTGGTTTAAGCGAAACAATTAACAACAACCAAGATACTAGCTACAGCCAAGTTGCCGGAACCGTGGTTAGTAATCTTATTGTCTATATCGGTGATAATGAGTCTAATCAAGGAAAACTCGCTATTGCAGATCTCAATATACCACTATTTGTTGATAGTTTTGCCGGTATCCGTTTTGATATTTTAGCAACAAACACCGGCAGCACCGCTGCACTAATTCAAGGTAATGCCACCATTGAGAACATTTTTAAACAAACTATTATTGAGTACATATTTTATCCAGATTTTGTTTTAGCCAACTCCACCAGAATGGTCAGAGGTGCCAAGCTTAATCCCGATATGCTGGATACAGAGGGCTTACTTGATCCAGAAAAAGTAGACACAATTTATACTCAGTTTCACTATAAACCGCCTTTTATGATTGGCTTGTACAAAACTCACTTTTTAATTGGAAAGCAGCAACTCACCAAAACGGTGATCGCTCTACCCTTTTCGTTATTGGTTTTAGTAGGGTTAGGTTGGCTGATGCACTGGGGTTGGAAACAAATGGTAAAAAGAGTTAAATGATGCTGAGGAGTAGTCTCGACAAGTTACTATTGCACTCTTTAAAAACTCCTGTTAATAATATTAATAGCACTTATATACGCTAAAGTGTCAAGTTGTTTATTGATTAAAGTTCAGAAAGCGTAAAAACCATCATCTGTTGTATTTAACTAACAAAACCATGACCGAAATCAAACCTCTCTACTTTCGCCTAACATCACTCGTCCTTTTAGTTTTAGGACTAACCTGGCTTGCACATTTATTCAGACCACAGGCTGCAAACCTTACCTCTGTGTCGGTCACCATGGATAACTCCAGAGTTTCTTATCGAGGACAAGTTAGTGGAACTCCAGGATCGGATACAACCATGGATATAGTCATAGATCCTGCTATTACTGACTACACAGCAAGTGCTAACACAGAAATAACAGATGCACTAAAAATTACTGATACAATTACTTTTACAGGAGCTACCGCTGGCAATAGAACCGTTAGCGATATCGTTGATACAAACACTATTGTGTTAAATTCAGCCATTGCCACAACCGACGAAACATTTTATTTGGCTGAAACCACTGAATTAACAGCGGTTTTTACCACTAATACTGTTGTTACTGCTGGATATTTCCAGGTATTAGTCCCAGCAGCAGCAAGCAACAATGCTGATGGTATACCAGATCAAGGGTATTTTGATTTTGGAACAGCTCCGGCAGTCACATGTACGTCCACTGGTTCTCACACTGTTGATACCACCACCGCTACAGCTGGTCAAACAGGAGGAATACTACCAACCGGTACCTGGCATGTTTATGCTTGCCCTTACACCACTGGTGGCAGCGGCACCGTCACTATCACTATTCCAACAGTAATTAACCCAGCCCCAGCTGCTGCTCATGTTACCGGTATCGCTGATACTTACGAGGTTATTGTGCGCAATGTTAGAACCTCAGATAATGCAGTGATTGACTCAACTACAGTTAAAATTGGAGCTATCGAGGCAGTAAAAGTTAGCGCTACCGTTGTCCCTTCACTCACCTTTGAGATTATTGGCGAAACCGCCGGCGCAACCAGATGCGGAGAAACAACCGATATTACCACTACTGGTAGTAGCGTGCCTTTTGGAGAAATTAACACTGGTGACTTTAAGTATGGATCTCAAGAACTAAAAGTTACCACCAATGCTTTAAGCGGTGCTGTTGTTACCGCCGTAGCCAATGATCAACTAGGCAGAAACGGAAATGCCTGCGCTGGCGATACCTATAACTCAGGAGTAGATGCTTATGAGTGTATTTGGGACGCAAATGTAACTAGCATGTCCCATACAGTAGAACAAGATTGGACTGTCATAACCGAGACTGGCTTTGGTTACTCAATCCAAAACATTGATAGTGATGATCCAGCATTTACCTGGGGAACAACTGGTCAATTTTATGCTCGTCATTTTGCCGATGCTGAGGCGTCTCCGGCTCAAGATCCTGTTGAGGTTTTTGGACCAGATACTCCAACCAATAGTGATAGTGTTTATGTATGCTACAGAATCATCGCCGATGCCTTAACCGCAGCTGGTGATTACCACAATTATATTACTTACACAGCTACCGCCACCTTTTAATTAACAAACAAAAAAACACAAGCCTGCTCATGAAAAAAACACTTCTTGCCTTTTTTATCGTCATCTCTTTGATTGCTGTTGCCAAAATTAAGCCGGCAAAGGCTCAAACAGGCGGTGTAGCAGATGCTGTTTCTTTGGTAGTAATGCCACCTCGCGCTGGTGATGATGGCCAGTTACGAGCAGCCCCAGGAGAGACTATCCAGACCACCATTCGTATCCGCAATACTACCAACAAAACCATGACTCTGCGTTCATATGCTATGGACTTTATTGTTAAAGAAGACGGCAGAACTCCTATTCCAGTTCAAGAATCAGTTACCAATCGCTGGAGCCTTGCTCATTGGATGACGATCGTTCCTAACAAGCACACACTTGGTCCAAAAGAAACAGCTGAGATGGCAGTTGTGATTGAGATCCCTGAAGATGCTTTACCGGGTGGTAGATATGCCATGGTTTTACATGAGCCAGCCGATCCAGATGATATTACTGAGACAGAGGGTTCTGGTACGGGAGTCACTCAAAGAATCGGCACTTTATTTTATGTAGTTGTTGATGGACCAATTAATGAAGAAGCCTACATCAGAGAGTTTAAATTTAATAAGTTTCAAGAGTTTGGTCCTGTACCCTACTCTTTTACCATTCGCAATCAGTCAGACATTCACATTAGGCCCCGTATGAGCATTGATATCTTTAACATGCTTGGCCAAAAATCAGACTCATTTGAGGTTGAGCCTCAAAATGTCTTCCCTCTAAACAGTCGAGAGTTTGCTGGCAAATGGGACAAAATCTGGGGATTGGGTCTTTATACTGCTAAGCTCACCGCTAGCTATGGCGAATCGGGTCAAGTAATCGTTGACACTACGAATTTTTGGATCATTCCAGTTAGAATTATTCTCTCTATTTTCTTTGGAAGTATTTTAATTATAGCTATCGTCATGGCTATCAAGCGTCATGCTGAAAAGAAGTATCAGCTTGAACAAGAAAAAGTAAAAGAACTCCAGATGGAACTTGATCGCAATAAACAGAAACAGGAGCCAACTAATAAAAAATAGTCTTTTATAACAATAAGTTTTAAAGGCAATGAGTCTCTCATTGCCTTTTTTGTTATGATAAAAGTATAAACAGTAATCACTCACAGTGAAAAAAATTGCTTGCCCATCACTAGTAAAGTTTGTCTTAACCATCGCGCTTTTTTTTAGTGCTTGGTTTATTGTCACTTCATCAGCACAAGCTCAGATTCTTCCTCCGCCCATTACTCATGGGGCTACAGTCAGTGCCACTATGCCAGACATTGTTCCGCCTACAGCTCCCGTTCTCATCTCGCCAGAAAATGGAGAGTTGCTCAGTACTAATCGGCCCCAGTTTGTCTGGCTAGAATCAACCGACAATGTGGAGATGTCACATTATCAGTTTTACTTAAATGGAGAACTGGTTTTAGACAACTTGGTGACTGTTGGTAGTTTTTCTCTATACAGCTTGAGTTATAACTCGGAGCTTGGCTATTACTATCTTGACGTAAAATTTGACATTCCTCAAGGAGATAACACTTGGAAGATTGTAGCTGTTGATGCAGTTGGTTTAACCACCAGCTCTGCTACTTGGAGCTTTATTGTCGACTCGATTGCCCCATCATTTGTCATTATTAAGATTGGCGATGTCAACACCTCGATCTCGGCTCAAGACACCAACACCGTTCCTGATGATCCGATTCAGCTCTCGGCTAATGAACCAAAGTTGATCGCTAAAGGCGAGGCTAACAGCTTGGTTCAACTAACCATAAAAATTCCTGGGGAAGATGATATTAACAAAGAAATCTGGATTGATTCTCAGGGAAATTGGAGTTATACCCTACCAATCTTGCCGAGAGACACAATCATTACTCTGAATTTTGTCATTATCGATCAAGCTCGACACATCAGTGTTATTGACGGAGTGAAGATTATTATTCCTTCGGCAGTAATTATTATTCCTCCAGTTGGAGAGGCATTACCCACCCCCACTCTCAGACCGGGAGAGCCAACAGTTACACCAGGAGGCCCAACTACTCCACCAGAGCCTTCAGTCAAACCGCCTATAGAGATTCCCTACACTCCACCCAAGGAGATTGTCCATGAGGTAGTTCGCTGGCTTACTCCTACTCCCATCTGGAAAATTGCCTCACGACCCTGGTTTTCTAAACTAATGGATTTTTTTGGCCCATGGCTAGCACTAATAGTTGCCAGCTGGCCAATTATTATCTCGACATTACTCTTGGTGCGCAGAGTGGGTAGCGCTGGCTTATTATCCTTAAAACAACTCTGGAAGATCTGGATCGCACTAGGCTTAATTCCATGGAAAGAACGAGAGGGTTGGGTTTTTGATCAAGACTATTTTTCTTTAGAAGGAGTTGAAGATATTTTGGGAGTTCCTTTTGCAACCGTTACGGCCATCAGTCAGTCAGAACCCAATGGCTTTCCTCCTTACTATGAACAGCTTGTAACAGATCGGTTTGGTTTGTACTCTCACACCAATCTTCCTGCTAAAGTGTACAAAGTGGCAATTACTCATCCTGATTATCGATATCCTTCAAAAAGTGAGAGAGGTCAAGGTGTGATAGCCGAGAATTTTTATAAAGCGGAAGAGATGGAGGTTTCGTTAGAAAATGACAATCTGTCATTAATCATTCCAGCCGATAACGATCTGATTTCAGAAACTAGAATACCAGCAAATATAAGAAGGAAGGACAGATACTCAAAAATTGCTTGGTCATTTTTAACAAGATTTCAATTTTGGCTAAATAAAGTTGCGCTGTACCGAAACTGGGGTGCGCTAATTAATACCCTACTGCTGATTTGTGTGGTCGTTTTTTGGCCAACAAATCTGAATAAAATCTTAATTATTTTGTATATTTTGTACGGCTTGACACTTGTTTTATGGAGCAAGATTTTCACCAACGTGAGGGGGTTGGTAATTGACGAGCGTGGTCAGTCGGTCCAAGACGCCTTAGTGCGGCTAACTAGTATAGAAATTAAGAACGATGGTGATAGTAAAGAAATTGACAATATTATAGAAAATAATCTTAAAAAGGAAAAAGTCTTCGTCGCCCTTACCGACAAAAACGGCCGTTTTAACTTTTCCATGAAGAAGGGTCAGTTTATAATCGAAGCTACCAAACCAAACTACAGTAGAAAGCAAACACTTCAGAAAGAAGATGTTGTACAAATCGAACGCTATCTAGATCAACATAACCTAGTGTTAGGAATAGTGTCCAAATAGTTTCTCCTGTCATTCGCTCACCCACTCAATAAGCAAAATCTCTAACATAAGAAAAGCAGACAATGCCATTGTTAGCCAACTGTTTATGATAGGTTATCCCCTGTGTGTTCTTGTCTTGCTTTGCAAAATCAAAGTCTGCTCCCCTGTGACTATTTATTAATGTGTCACATCAAGAATGAATCCCCCCGAAACCCCTATTTCTGATTATTCTCCAGAGAAAGCTTACAGGGAATAATTAGAGTGAAGAAAGATACCCTATATAACTGAGTAATAATGATACTCAGTGAAAAGGAGTTATAAATATCTCATTGCAAGAACTGTTGTAGAAAAGGTTATACAAATTGTCTATTTTCGCTTGATTTCGGTACTCAGGATTGTCTTATTAGGTTGCAATTATAAATTTTTCTATTTTTGCATAATTACAGAATTATTATTGCAACGCCTGGAAAATTATTCCCGCAATGATTAAATTGTCAATATTAATATCTCAATATATAGCTAAATATTAACATACCAAGATGACATCAGAACGACCCGAAGATACTTCGGTTACTGTGTATTTATTTCTCTGAATCTGTCTTTTCGGGTAATTTAGATCTTATTCGAATAAAAATAGGAGTGCGGGCGGCAGCATTACTCCTGTCGTATCTGGCGAAGTAGCCTTGTACCTGAAATAGCAGTAGGATGATAATAATTAATGATTCCAGCGTCTTGTTCAAACGCAGCAACAAAACGATCGAAAATTGAACATATTCTAATTTTTTGCTGATTGCTCAATTCTTTTCTATTACTTTTTTTCGTTAGCAATGTTTCAACCTCTTCGCTAATTCCTGAGAATATTGAAATTTGGTCTTTTAAGCTATTACCTTGACCTATAACAATCTGATCATCGCCAAATAGCCACTTGTCAGTTTTGTACATTACTATATTTTCGCGATATGAATCATGAAAGATTTTTAGTAGCTCATCACCTATTTTTCCGGCATGTAGATAGACTCCTCTACTCAACTGAAAACAGAGTTTTTTGACCAACTGTGTTCTGAGATATCGAAAGCTTTTGTCGGATTTTGGTGCAGCTCGAAAAATAATTACATACCAATCTCCTTGCCACGGCTGATCGACCCTCTTAAGAGCAGGAAAATCGGCTTGCAGTTGGGTACGCCCATGAGAGCTTAAAGTTAATGACGAATAACCATCTAGCTCGTCAATAAACAAGAGACGTTCAGCAACAAGGTGCCTGATTAATGACTGCTTACCTTCTTCTGTTAATTCGGGAAGTAGCCACTCAACTTCAACATAAGGTACACGACGCTTATTTTGAGCATCAAATGGATAAAGCCACAAAAGTAGTTTTTTACTGGTAAGTTTCATATTTGTTAAAAAGGATTAATTACCCGAATTAATGCTTATTGATATATTTATTGTCAACGTCTTATCTAGTTGTGCTAACTATTTTTGCAATATTAACGTTAAATATTTCTATTTCTCATTGATCATTAAACATTACTTTTCCACAATCACCAACACCCAAAGCCTCAAAAACGGGTTTTTTGTTAATAACTTAATCAATTGATCATCATTTTAGTTATCATTAATCCTATCTTCGCTTGAGAAAAGCATTAAAGAAATTGACTAAAAATAGTTATTCAACAAGTCATCATGTTAATTTCTCTTCATATACTACACTGTTTTTACCTTAATTCGCAAGACCCACTTTGCCAAGCAATTGTTATCATTTATATGATTTTTTTGTACAATTTGTTAAGTAGCGTTAGTGCAAATTTCTTAACTGATCTAGTGCGATATCATTTGTATACACGAAGATCTACCCAAAAGTTACTGTTTTGTTCAACATCGCATCATTCTCTTATTTTTGCATTAGCATATTTTTCACTATTTTCTCTCTAGACTGTATTTCTACGCTTTTTTATCAATTTTTAGCCTTAAAACCAGGCTTGAGTAGAACGCTTGATTTCTTTAATATTTATCTATGAAAACAAGCGTCTAATGAACCTGGTGTT
>CAZQWI010000021.1:0-10895 GCA_964596995.1 uncultured Pseudomonadales bacterium | reverse complement strand
GGTTTTGATTTTAGTTCGCCAATATGATCAGGAGCGGGAAAGTAAGTCACATGAACGTGAGCCACATCCTCTGGATTTTCCAGTTTCATGATGCGATTGGTTTCATAATAGATCACGTTTTGGTACTCACCGGCAGTGCCTCCCAGCTCAATTAAGACGATGTCAAAACCCTCGGCAGCAACCTTTATTCTTTCAATGACCTCAAGGGGAACGTAAGGAATTGTATCTACTGTGGCTCCGTTAAACTCAAGATCTTGAGTTTTGGCGATAACTTTTGAGTAAATCTGGCCCATGGTGGTAAAGTTTTTATAGCCCACCTCTTGATTAAGAAAACGTTCATATGAGCCAAGATCAAGGTCAGCCTCTAGTCCGTCTTCACATAAAAAGACATCGCCATGTTCAATCGGATTAATGTTGCCTGAATCGAGGTTGAGATAGTTTTCGCATTTAAGATTAGTGACGGAGTAACCCTGTTCTTTAAGAAGCACTCCCAGAGAAGCAGCGGTAATTCCTTTACCGAGTCCAGAAATCACACCTCCAGAAACGAAGATGACTTTTGTCTTGTGAGATTTTTTCTTGTTTTGACCGTATATCATTACGGGATAGCATTATACTTTGAATAGAGCAAGTTGTGTAGGTTAAAAAAAATTGCTACCATTACACTTAAATATATGAAAATTAAGATTACAACTAAAAAAGGAGATGGCGGTAACACCGATTTAGCCGATGGAACTCGATTGTCTAAGGGTGATGTTATTTTTGATGTAATTGGTGATCTAGATGAGTTAAATTCTTGGCTTGGATTGATTATTGCTGAGATAAAAACAAGAAATAACTATTCTCGGCAAGTAAAAATGCTAAAAAAGATGCAGCAGGTGTTGTATGTAATTAGCGCAGAAATTGTCGGAGCTAAAAACTCAAATAAGCAGATTCAAATAAATGAAGCTTTTCTTTTTGAAATTGAAGAAGTTTCAAATTACTTACAAACAAACTTAGCAGATGGTTGGCACCAAAAATTTTTATATCCAGGCGGAGTTAAGCTTGCTGCTTATATGGATGTAGCTAGAACAGTTTGTCGGCGTTCAGAGAGAAGTATTGTTAAACTTGCTAAAAATAAAAAAGTCAGACCGATAATTATCTCAATCATTAATCGCTTCTCAGATTATCTATATTTACTCAGGTGCTATTTTAATCAGCAAGAGAAGTTTATTGAGGATGAGCTAACTATAGAGAAATAAATTTAGTATCTAAACTTTCTAATCAGCCCCACTACTCTACCCTGGATTTGAACGTTGGTGGCGTAGATTGGGCTCATGTTGGCGTTGGCTGGTTCAAGTCTGATTCGAGTGACTTCTTTGTAATACCTTTTTAAGGTAGCCAATCCATTATCAAGTAAGGCGATCACGATCTCGCCATTATTAACATCTTGAGTTTCTTCTACCACAACGTAATCTCCATCATCAATGTGATCCTCAATCATTGATTGACCTTTTACTTGTAATACATATGCTCGTTTTTTCCCTGTAACTAGTTCAGGGGAGACTCTGAATGTAGCATCATCATCTGCATAAGGTTCAATTGGTGATCCAGCCACAATATAGCCTAGCAATGGCAAGCTAACGCTTTCACCAGTATCAAGAAATGTTTTGTCTAGGAGCTCGATTCCTCTTACTTTACCATCATGTTTCTTAATTACCTCTTTTCTGTCTAAAGCTTCTAAATGTTCATGAACGGTGGCCAAGCTGGAAACATTAATAGCATCAGCTATTTCTCTTAGCGTTGGTGCATAGCCATTTTTTTGTATGTACTGAGAAATAAAATCTAAAATTTGTCGTTGTTTTTTATAGAGAGTTACTGCCATTTTGAATCCTTTTGATATTTTATATTCGGTAGAGTAGTTTGGATATTATATAAAAACCCGAACTTACTACAGAATAACCGAATTCTTAGCGAAGATGCAAGTATATCTTTAACTATCAATAGATATCAAAAAGGAAATCTACTGTTTTGGTATTTGGAAGGGTTTGAACCGAAACTTATAAAATTATCTATCTTGGTTAATTGAAAACAGTAGCTATGTAGCATTTTCTTGGGGATTAATCTCTTCGTTTATCTCGATTAGTCTATTATATTTAGCTACTCTTTCTCCTTGATTTGGGGGTCCAAGTTTTGCGTAATCTACTCCCGCGCCGACAGATAAATCAGCTAAAAATGTTTCATTTGTCTCTCCAGAGTGTTCGCCAAGAACTACCGTCCACTCGGCTTCTTTGGCGATTTTCATTAACTGTAAAGACTCGCTAATTGTTCCTCTGTCAAGGAGTTTTACACAAATTGCATTTGCGGTTTTATTCTTAATCGCTTTTTTTAGTTTGTCATGATTACTAAGGATAAACTCATCTGCAACGATTTTGGTGGTTGTACCAATCTTTTCTGTAATTTGCTGCCAAGACCTCTCATCTTTTGAGGAGAACGGGTCTTCAAGATAAATAGTTTTATATCTCTCTCTCAAAGATTTGTAATACTCGGCCATATCTTTTGCTGAGTATCTATCTGGTTTATCACGAAGCTTGTAGTTATCATCGGTGACTAAAGTGTCAGCTGCGACATCTAGTCCAAAAAATATATCTTGTGCAAAAGTATATTGAGTGGTTTTGATTGCTTCCAAGAATAACTCAAAAACCTCAGCGTTGCTGTTCATTCTGGGTAAAAATCCACCTGTTGGGCCAGTACAGACTGAGCCTCCCCTGCTCTCAATCACATCCTCAATCTTTTCTCTGATAGTTGAAGCCATTGTCAAAGATCTGTTAAAACTTACGTGGCTTGCCGGGATTAATTCGAACTCTTGAAAATCAATGTTATCATTTCCAAAATCACCGCCAGTGATCAGTGGATAAACACAGTTTGGAATAGACAGAAATTCGGTTAACTGATACTTTTGCTGAATATATGAATACAAAGGTAAATTTGTACTTAAGGCTCCAGCCTTAAGAGTGGCCATCGATATAGCTAAAATCGCATTGGCTCCATATTTAGATTTGTCAGTAGTGCCATCAAGCTCAATCAATGTTTTATCAATTTCTCCTTGGCTAATTACTGGCATACCCAATAATTGTGGAGCAATTTCTTTATTGATACTCTCGACGACTTTTTTAACCCCTTTACCGTTAAACTCTTGATCATCATTGTCTCGAATAATTTTAGCCTCTGTGTTTTCGTATGCCCATTCATTTGGTACTGTAACCGCCACCGACCTTCCGTCCTCTATCCACAAAAAAAGTTGGATGGTTGGGAAGCCTTGGCTGTCCAAAACTTCTCTGGCTTTGATGGCTCTAATATTTGACATTAATTTACTTTTTAATCCTCAAAAAATTTACTAATTTGTGTCAACAGTTTTTCAGGAGCAATTATGCCTTTGAGATTATGCTGGTCAGCAAACTCAATTAACTGTTGATCGAAATCTGACAAGATAAAGTATACACCGATGTTGTGATCATGTTGGCTGATTACATTTAAAAGATTGTTAACTGCCGGCAAAAGTAAATCATGATTAATGGGATATCGGTTATAAAGATCAGTTGAGTAGGGATCTACTCCATGAAGTAGAGCATGAACTGTTTTGATGTTGATACACACTGCAGATAACGGAACAGAAAGGTAGTCCTTAATATTTAAAAGATTTTCAGGAGTGTTAAGTTGAAGCCACACAGGGGGTTGATTAACTGGTGAATCAAATTTATTTTCGATAATGTCCCACAGCTGTTTAAGTTCAAAGGCATTTCTAACAAAAGGAAACATTAGACAAACTGGAGAATCTAGCTTACTGTTAATTTTATTTAATATACTTAATTCCAAATTAAGCACAGAGGGTTTATTAATCGCCCGAACGGCACCCCTAAACCCAATAAATGGATTGGTTTCTATCTGCTCATATACATCTCCAGATTCAAGTTGGGCCAACTGGTTAGTATCAAGATTACAGGATCGATAAGTCACAACTGGAATCTGTTTATTAAGAGAATAGAGACGGTGATACAAAGTTGTTATGTTATTGACTACCTGATCAATAAACTGTTGTTGTTGCGAGTTAATTATCTGTTGTGGGTGCTTTCCAGTTTTGATAAAAAAATGTTCGCTACGAATTATTCCGACTCCATCAATAACATAGTTGGTTTTGTTATTTATCTCGGTATTGTCGTTAATAGAAAGTAAAAGTTGTAATTTTGTTTTTGTTGTTTTTTTTCTTTCGAACTTTTCTTGAGAATAAACTTTTCCTGCCGATGAGTCTACGGTGATGAGCTGATTATTTTTTAAGCTTGAGAGAGCTCCTTGAGCGTGAATAATAGTGGGTAGTTGGTAATAACGAATTTTATTAAGGATTAGATCACTTTTAATATTGCTCTCACAAATAATGGCTGAGCAACCATGAATTAACTTTAAGTAATCATTATCAAGCTCTTTAACAACACCGATATATCCAGGTTTAATGGATTGTATATCCTTTTTATTTTTTATTAACTGGCATGGTCCAACAATATATCCAGGTGTTAGCGACTGGCCGATTAGAAGAGTTTTTAAACTATTAACTTGTGTATTTAAATCTTTTGAAAAATAGTATGGTTTAATTTTCGTGATTAAGATGTTGTTGTCAATTAACTCCCAGTGCACCAAGACTTGGTGGGTAAACTGCAGTTTTATTGAATTAATAATCTTTGCCAAAGTCTTGATCTGATCGTTAGTTAGACTGGGTTTTTTTTGCTCTGTAATCGACACATTTTTTTCATTAAGCAAATCGGGCGATCTAATATAAGCTTTCTTCTTTTTAGAAATGTTTTGTTCAACAACTTGCCAATCTCTTCTGTCAACAAAAAAATGATCGCAGCTGAGTAAAGATTTACCTGATGAGAAAACTCCATAAACTGCTTGAATTGTAAGATGAGCTTTATCGCCAGTTTTGAGATTAAGACTGTAGGCGAGTCCCGAGGAAGTTGGCTGAAATTGTGATTGAATAATAACTGCAATTGGAAATAGATTGTTTCTTTTAATGTCTGAAGGATCAATATTTTTTGCCCAAAGTTTTAGGATAGATTCCATCATGTTCGCCTCACCCTTGATGTTATCTTCTCTTTTAAAATCAAGTGGATAGCCATCAATAGGACTGGCAGTTAGGCGAATATAATCTTGATCAAAAAAACGTTGGTAAAGATCTAAAATCTTTTGTGAGACTTGATTTGGGTAAGCTTGATTGAGAATTAGTTTTTGAACTTTTTTAACAGCCTTTGACAACTCTTCCGATGAATCATGATTAGTATTTTGAACTATCTCCAAAAACTTTTCGTCGAGATGATTATGTTTTGCGATTAACTTAAAGGTTGAAACCGGAATACAGTAAGTGGTTGGCAAAGGAATATTTAAAGATGACAGATTGGAAAGATCAAGCGCATAAGAACCAATCTCGCTTTTTGGATACTTAAGAAAATGATTTGTTGGATCAATGGCAGGCATAGCTTACTAAGCCAATATCGATTAGCTTAAGCTAATGATAGCTGAAAATTCCGCATGAATAAAGAGCTATGTTAGTTCTTTAACTTTTTGCCAGTTTTTCTTTAAACCAATCAACAATTGGGATTAAGCTAGGATTAATCTGATTGATAATCGCTAAATAAAAGTTGCTATAAGAAGCTAGCGTAATTAATTCAAACACTTGACAAATTTTACTGTCAGATTGCATCTTAATCGTTAGAGCTACACAGTCCTGTTTTTCAACAGCTTCTTTAGTCAATTTAATTCGAACTTGATTTTGTTGATGATAAAGCTTTGAGTCGAAAAACAAAAATAAATTGTCTAGCTGATTGCTTTTTGGAAACTCCAAGCTCTCCAAAAGATGATGATTCATCTCTGGAATTTGAAAGTAGCTAGCAAAAGTTTTTGCATTCTCATTAAACTGATTGGAGGCTACATGAGCTGCGCCAGTTAAAAACTCGGCTGCTATTAGATTAGGTCTTCGATCAACTGTAGCAAAAGTCAAGGATTTAGCAGGATTTTGTTCAGTCTCTATCTCTACTGCACATTGGTGAGAGGTAGTTAAAATGGTTTCAACCACTTTCTCAATCTCCTCATTTGAGATCTTAATCAGTTTTAGTTTTGCTAAGATGCCAATTAAACCTGTAATGGCATAACCAATCGCCATTCTTGGCTGATTTGATGGATTGTATTTAGCATCAATAATGTAGGCAGGATATTGATTTTCTTTGGCAACCTGTGCCAGTTTTCCTCCTGAGCAGATAACCACGATCTGTGCACCTTTCTTTTTTGCTTGATCAGCACATGAAAGAATCTCTTCAGTATTGCCAGAATAACTAGAGAGAATCACTAGGGTATCTTTTTGCACATAAGCAGGTAAAGAGTAATCATTAACTATTTGAAATGGGATTTCTAATTGGTCCTTAAAAAGGTGTTTGATTACACTTGCGCCAAGAGCAGAGCCTCCCATTCCAGCAACCACTATTTGTTTTGGAGATTTAATCGAATCAAATTTTATTTTTTGAGTGTCTTTCCAGGCATGCCTGACTTGATCAGCAAGAGCTTCAATTGACCCCAAAACATCATCTGGATCATACTTTTTAATCTCCTCTCTTGAGTTAATTAGAGTTGGATTGACTGCCATATTTTCCTTAATATTTTAGTTAGTATTTTTAGAGTTGTTTAATCATTTTTACTGATTTCTTAAGAAGCTGAGCCACCGACTCAAAAGCGATTTCTTGATCAGTGGGAAGATTATCAATATCAAACCACTTAAGAACTTCAGCATCATCGCTGGCAATCGGCGTTCCAGAAATAATGGAGGCTAAAAATGCTATGGTAACCGTTGGAGTACCCTCATAAATATCTGGGACTGTACCAATAATTTTCTCAATCTTTACATCAAGAGTTGTTTCCTCCTTTACCTCTCTGATCGCTCCTTCCTCAATACTTTCGTCGGTATTTACAAATCCTCCAACTGAGTCCCAAAAGCCTTTTTGGGGTTCAAATTTTCTTTTATTAAGAAGAATCTGTTTTTTTTCATTGAAAATAAAAACTGCAGTTGCGGGCGAAGGATGTGGATATACATTGAACTGGCAAACTTCACAGTGAAGATGATCTTCAAGCTGGGTGAATTTGGCGTCACACCTCGGGCAAATGATGAAATTATCAGCGTAGAATGAGTGCATTTTTTAATGGTGTTAATAATTACGGCTTTAGTTAATTAGACTTTCAATATTAACGTTAATTTTATGATTCCACTCAATTTCTTCATATTGTTGAAGAAGATTATTGATATAAGTTTTTAATTGATCATATCCATCTTGAGTTTTCGCCTCAAATTTTATAGTTAAATAGGGGCCATTTTGAGAGTAACGAATTACAAACATGCTATCTTTTTGTTCTAATCTTAATCCATCGCCAGCTCTCTCATCATCAATTACTTCTGCTTCTGGGAAATCTTTTTTGATTGTTGGGCTTAATTTTTTAATTAATTCTCTCTTTTTATCTTCTGCACAATACACCTTTATTTCTGGACATGAGATATATTTTGGTAACTTTGATATTGCTTGATGAAGAGATTGATTTGTTCTTCCTAAATAATCAAGTAAGCGCAATGTAGCGTAACACCCATCGTCGTGATTATAAAAATCTGCTGAAAAGAAAAAATGTCCAGATAATTCTCCAATGAATGGAGCTTTGATTACTTGATTTTTCTTTTTAAGAAAACCATGTCCTGTTCTCCACATAAATGGAATGCCTCCATACTTTTCAATTGTTTCAGTAACAACTTTTGAGCATAGGGTGTTAAACATAATTGGTTTTCCAGGATGTTTATCTAACACGTCTATTGCAAAAAGTGCAACCAATACATCGTTCCAGATAATAGTTCCTTTTTCATCAACTATGCCAATTCGATCACCATCTGTATCATATGAGAAACCGATATCAGCTTTTTCTTTTAATACCGTATCTCTTAGTCTTTCGGCGACAATAACTTCAGTTGGATCTGCTGGTCCCAAAGGAAAGTTACCATCAAGTTTGCAGTTACTTTCAATTACTTCACATCCTATTCTCCTTAATAAATTAGGTACAATTACTCCAGCTGTTGAACAACTTGGATCAACAACAATCTTGAAAGATTTTTTAATATTAAATCTGCGAATTAAATCTGAAAAGTATTCTTCTGTAATATCTCGTTTTTCAATATTACCTTGTTTTTTACCAATATTAAAATCACTCTTTTCTACCATGTCAGTGAGCAAGTTCAGCTCATTATCCATCATTGCCTCTGAATAATCGTTGGCAACTTTCATTCCGTTATACTCTTTGGGATTGTGAGAGGCAGTAATCATCGCTGCTGCCTTTGATTTAAAAAAATGTTGAGCCCAATAAACTCTTCCTACCAAAACTAATCCTATATCAATAATATTTACTCCAGTACTAATGACACCCTTAATAAAAGCGTCTTTATAAGATTCACTTTTTAGTCTTGAATCTCTGCCGATTATGACTAGGTTATTATTTTTTCTAGCCATATATGTACCGTATGCTTTCCCATATAACTCCATAATTTTTTCAGTTAAATCTACTCCAACTCTTCCCCTGATGTCATAGCCTCGGATGATATCTCTATTGATTTTCATAAGAATTGATAATTTATAATACTTTGAATGTTTGATTAACTTAATTGTGTTGAGGTATCCCTTTTATATTTGTCTTCGCTGGTGATATCTAGCCACTCTTCTTGAAACGAATAAGCTGAGATCTTCCCCTTTTTAGCTAACTGCGGGAAAACATCAGTTTCCAACATTGAATAATTTTTTTCAGGAATATACTCGACAATTGATTTATCAAAAATATAAATTCCACTATTAACTAGACTGACGCTGGTTTTTTTATCCTTTGGTTGAAAAGAAACAACTTGATTTCCTTGAACCATGACGTTATCAAAACTTTGATGAGACAATTTTGGTTTAACAGCGATAGTGGCGATTGCTTGGCTTTGAGAATGAAAGTTAGCAAGCTGTTGGAGATCAATCTTAGTAAAGATATCTGAGTGTAGACAGAAAAAAACATCGGGTAGATATGACTTTGAATTTTTAATTGTCCCAGCAGTTCCCAGAGGCTTATTTTCCTCAATAACAACTAATTCTAATTCTGGAAAAGACTTGTCAACGATCAATCTAATTTGATCAGGAAATGAGTTGCATAAAAAAATTACTTTCTTTACACGATGGTTTTTTAAATGTTCTAAAATATGAAAAATTAATGGTTTATTTTGATAAGAAATCAGAGGTTTCTGAATTGAGTTTTCATTTTGAGTTTTACCTCCAGCAAGAATTACCGCTGTTTCAATATGAGTTTCAAGATGTTGTTGGAGAATTGTCTCAATGGCATGTGAGCGACTACGAATCTCTTTTTTATCGATTAGCTGATCGATTTTTTCTAAAGTGGAGTTGGCTAAGGTGATAGTTAATCGTTGTTTTAACACTCTTCATACTTTATCATACTTTACCAAACAGTTGTCAAGCAGGATTTTTAACTCTACAAAAAATTGAGAAAACTCTAGAAACCAAGAATTATCTGCTCGATTTCCTGAGAAAGTGTAAGAATATTCTTTGAGGTCTTTATTTTTGAATCAAGTTGGTATAACTTCTGGTGGACTTTTAACAACTGTTCAATCGAGAATTTGTTGGCTTGAGCTCTAACTTTATTGGTTAAGAAGCTGGGGCCAGGGATGCTTGACCCATCCAATATTTTAATCATCATTCTCACTTGTCTAACTAGCATAATCAAACAAAGGTACTCATCATTATCGATCAAGGATTTTCTAAATAGTATTATTTGGTTGCTTTTTGATTTTTCTGCTGAAGATAAAGAGTCTAACCAAGTAAATAATGAGTTTGCCATCTTAAAAAGATGAATCTTGGCGGATGAAACCTTCTTTAACATGGTTGCGGTTAACTCTCTTTTTTCCCACAAACAAACTTCAACTGGCGAGTTGGCAAGCAACTCTATCATTGAGGTTAACTTTTTTGATTTTGGTAAAGAGTGCAGTTCTTCAATAATCAACATTCTGCTGTGACCAAAAAGGTCTGTTTTTTGCAACTTACTTTCCAAAAGAGGCAAATCAAGCTCTTTGGCATTAAATCTTTCAATCAGAACGCCTTTTTCATTGTTCTCTTCAATAATCTCGACCAGTTTTTTTCTTGATTGGATGATGTTGTCGCCATGAATGATGATCATTTAGAAATTAATCATAATTTGTAACGCCATACTTTTTTAAATATTTGCGATGGATTTTGTAGTCAGGATCATATCTTGCAACGAGATTCCAAAAGTTTTTTGAATGATCATGATGAAGTAAGTGGGCAAGTTCGTGAATAATAACATAATCAATTACTGCTGGCGGATAATGAACTAATCTCCAGTTGAGATTAAGATTATCTTTTCCGCTACAACTTCCCCACCGACTCTTTTGTTCTCTTAGCGTGAGTGATTTATATGATAACTTCATTATATTAGCTAAGTTGGGAGTTTGTTTGTATAGGTATGTTCTGGCAGCTTTTTTTAGAAACAATCTAATCTCTTTTTGCATTATTTTAGGGGAAGTAGAGCTAGGATAGTTGATTACTAGCACATTTTTGGCTGTGTAAACGCCTTGTTCTTGAGATTGGCTATTTGAATATTTCTTGGAGAAGTACTTTCCAAAAATCATGATTTGATCATCAGACTCAATCAAGTTGTGACTGATTTTTAATCTTTCAAGTTGATCCTGAATCCATTGTTGATGATCATTAACAAATTTATTTATAAGTTGGACAGGAGTTCTTTTTGGAGCAGAAACAATCACTTGATCAGGATGCTCAACT
>CAZQWI010000020.1:8907-10903 GCA_964596995.1 uncultured Pseudomonadales bacterium | reverse complement strand
CCCTCAGCGTTTTGTCCCACTTGGGACAAAGCCTGCTCCCCTGTGACTGTTAATCAATATATTAAAGTGTCACATCAAGGGGTAATCCCCTTGAAACCCCAATTCTGATTATTTTATATAGTTTAGTATCAGAATAATTTCGCTAATTGATATTTGGTTAAGAAGAGAGCTCATTTTTTATGTTTTTTCTTTATCAAACCACGAGGCATAATCACAATAATATGCTACTATAAGCGAATGTCAGTTGTTTCAGATTACATCAACCAGCTTAACCAAAACCAGCAACAGGCAGTTCTTCACTTTGAAGGTCCGGCAGTAGTTTTAGCCGGAGCAGGATCTGGAAAAACTCGTGTTTTAACTACTCATGCTGCTTGGCTAACTCAAGAAAAAGACCTTTCTCCAGACCAAATCTTGTTGGTAACATTTACTAATAAGGCTGCTGGAGAGATGAATCAAAGAATTCAAACTCTCACTAACACACAGCTTCCTTTTTCTGGAACTTTTCATAGTTTTTGCGCTCGAGTCTTAAGAAGAGAAGGAGCAACCATTGGCTTGCAACCAAACTATCTTATCTTCGATAGTAGTGATCAGGCAACGCTGATGAGACAGATCATTAAAGATAAAAATATTGATACTCAACGTTATAAGCCCAATGCGATCCGCTCAATTATTTCTCAAGCAAAGAATAATCTACTAGATGTAGATGAGTTTGAGGAGCAAGCTGAAGATGAGTACCAACAAAAAATAGCCAAACTCTATAGAGAGTATCAACATCGTCTCCTGAAACAGAATGCTGTTGATTTTGATGATTTGTTGATGCACACAGTGACTTTATTTACTCATTTCCCAAAAATATTGGACAGATTTCAAGAACAATTTTCTCATGTCTTGATAGACGAATACCAAGATACCAATAAAGCTCAATACAAACTTACCAAGCTGCTGTCTCAACCTCAAGATAATATTTATGTCGTTGGCGATTTTTCTCAAAGTATTTATGCATGGAGAGGTGCTGACTACAAAAATTTACTTTATCTTAAACAAGATTATGAGCAAATAGCTGAATATAAGTTAGAGCAAAACTATCGCTCAACTGAACCAATTTTGAAAGCGGCAACAAAATTGATCAGTGCTAACACCACTCATCCCATTCTAAAACTTTGGACCAATGACAAATCTGGCGACCCAATTTCCATTATCGAGTGTAGCTCTGGAGAAGCCGAAGCAGAAGCGGTTCTTTTAAAAATAAAAAAACTCTTAGAAGAATATCAATATCAAGACATGGCAATTCTTTATCGCACCAATGCCCAATCACGAGCTTTTGAAGAACAGTTTATCCGTCAAGGCATTCCGTATCAAATCATTGGTGGCTTTAAGTTCTATGAGAGAGCAGAAATTAAGGATGCATTAGCATATTTGAGACTATCCATCAATCCTCTGGATACAGTTAGTTTTGAAAGGGCAGAGAAACTTGGCAAACGTCGTTTGGCGAAATTCCAGAATTGGCTAGACAAACTTAAGCCTGAGCAAATTGAGGCTATTAGTCCCTTCGAGTTACTTGAGCAGATTCTTAAAGTTACCGGCTATCTTGAAAAATACAATCAAAAAGATCCTGAAGATCAAGATCGGCTCGAAAATATCAGGGAGTTATTAAGCGTAGCTGCTCAATTTGAAGATTCTATTCTTTTTTTGGAGAACATTAGCTTAGTTCAAGATGAACAACTTAAAGATCTTCCAGCTGAAGAACAAGCCAACAGAGTATCACTCATGAGTTTGCATTCAGCCAAAGGACTTGAGTTTCCTGTAGTTTTTATGGTTGGTATGGAAGAAGGATTGCTCCCTCACAGCTTATCATTATTTGAGAAGGAAATATTGGCACTCTGTGCCCCATCCCTTAACGTAGTATCAAAAATAAAAATCTTTTCATAATCAAAATCATCTTTTTTATTCATATTTTCACCACCTGTATCTTTTAACTCATAATTTACATTTTAAT
>CAZQWI010000020.1:0-8897 GCA_964596995.1 uncultured Pseudomonadales bacterium | reverse complement strand
AAGAGCGACGGTTGTGTTATGTCGGCATCACCAGAGCTAAGAAAAGACTGTTTTTGAGTTATGCTCAAAATAGGTGGCTTTTTGGACGATCCGCTCAATCAAAACCTAGCAGATTCTTATCTCAAATTCCAAGCGAAATTGTGATTAGAAATGAACACGTTTCATTTTATGAAAACAATCATCACAATCAATCAGCTTGGAGTTACCGTCACACCAATCAAGAAAACCTTCAAAAAAATAAAAAGTTGCCAAAAAAGTATCGTCTTGGAATTGAGGTTAGCGAAAAAGAGTTGGATGACCTGCTTAACGACAAACTCGATATTGATGATTTTTTAAGTTAATTTTTTTAGAAAAAATTGCTAACCTTAAAGCTAGCAAACTAGACCTGACAAAGCGCTCTAACTACTCTATAATAAATCTCTAGCACTAATACTATCCCTATGCTTATTCGACCAATCCGCCTTGAAGAAAAAGAGCTTTATGACAGTGTGGCTACACACCCAGTTCAATCATGGCAATGGGGAGTTTTTCAACAGCAACTTGGAAAAAAGATTGAAAGAATCGGTTTTTTTGAAAATGGAAAAATTCAAGATGTGTTGCAGGTGTTCTTTAAACCAGTTCCAAGATTTCCTCAATATACCATCGGTTACTGTCCCAGAGCTTTCACTCCCAACAAAGATCAGCTTTCAGCGCTTTCTGAGCTCGGCAAGCAGCACAACTCAATTTTCATTAGACTTGAGCCAGACACGAGCGTTCCAATCACCAACAGAGCTAAACTCAAACCCATTATCGAACTCTTACTTGAACATGACTGTCAACTAGGTAAGCCATTTTTTTATCAACATACTTATTTAGTTGATCTGTCACAAACAGAAGAGCAACTTTTTTCAAATCTAAAAAGCAAAACTCGCTATAACGTCAGACTGGCAATCAAAAAAGGCGTAAAAATTGTTGAAGACTCCTCAAGAAGTGGTTTAAAAACATACCTAGAAATACTTGGCAAAACTCTCCAAAGAAAAGGTTTTTATCTACACTCTCCAGAATATTTTAAACAGATGTGGGAACTTTTAGCCGACTCAGATATGTATCATTTATTTCATGCAGTCTATGACGATACTCCATTGGTGTCTTGGATCATGTTCAAGTGGAAAGATAAAATTTATTATCCATATGGAGCTTCTTTAGATATCCACAAGGATGTAATGGCCAGCAACTTAATGATGTGGGAGATGATTACTTGGGCAAAAAGCGAAGGCGCAAAAGAGTTTGATATGTGGGGTTCCCTTGGCTCAAAACCGAACCAAAAAAGTCCTTGGTACGGTTTCCACAAATTTAAAGAGGGCTACGGCGCAGAGTTAATGAAGTTTATCGGAACATTTGATCTTGTTCTCAAACAGCCTCACTATAAAATCTTTAGAACCGCAGATGATTTAAGATGGAAAACACTTAGAATTAAAACGAAACTTGGATTATCAAAATAAAAAAAAGGAGTTTGAAAAATGCCTAAGAAAAGATTTAATCGCATCCTGCTCAAGGTTGGTGGAGAATCAATGATGGGGAAAAATGAGTATGGCATCGATCCCGATGCTGCTCAAGTAATTGCCGAAAAAATTAAAAACATTTATACCAAACATGTTCAGATAGCCATTGTTATTGGGGGAGGAAACATCTTTCGTGGCTTAGCCGGATCAAAAAGAGGTATTGATCGAGCTACTGCAGATTACATGGGGATGTTAGCTACCGTTATGAACGGTTTAGCTCTTCAAGATGCTCTTGAATCAGCTCAGATTCCAAGTCGATTACAGTCCGCACTATCAATGCCAGCCGTAGCGGAACCGTTTATTCGTAGAAAAGCAATCCGCCACATGGAAAAGGGAAGGGTTGTTATTCTCGGTGCTGGTACAGGCATGCCTTATGTTACTACCGATACTGGTGCCGCGCTTCATGCTCTTGAACTTCACTGTGATGTGTTAATCAAGGCCACAAAAGTTGATGGTGTCTTTGACAAAGATCCTTTGAAACATCCTGAAGCCAAGAGATATAAAACACTTCGTTATGAGGATGCTATTACCAAAGACGATATTCAGGTAATGGACACTTCAGCTCTTGCAATGGCAAAAGAAAACGACATGCCAGTAATGATTTTTGAGTTATTTAAAGGCGATAACCTAGAAAGAGCGGTTGATGGTGAAAACGTTGGAACCTACGTATCAAATGATGTTGAAACTGTCTTTGCCTAAAGACTAAAATAATCATTAACAAACTAAATAGAAATTACCTGCCAAGATGAAAAAAACAAAATCGTTTGCTATTAATGGATTTGGTCGAATCGGCCGCACAGCCTTTAGAATTTGGTGGCAGAGTTATCGAAAAGATCTAGATCTTGTTGCGATTAACACTTCGGGATCAATGCCTTTAGAAGGCTGGGTTCATCTTCTAAAACGCGATACAAATTATGGATACTTTGATCCAGGAATAACCTTTACACAGCACCAATCAAACAAAGAAACAAATGATAAAGATCCTGTGCTTGGGACTATTCAAATCGATGATAAAAAGATTTTAGTCACAGCTCAAAAAGATCCCTCCAAACTATCGTGGAGCGAGTGTGGTGCCGACATCATAATGGAAGCAACCGGCAAGTTTTTGACTACTGAAGATGCTGGCTTACATCTCAAAGCAGGGGCAAAGAAAGTTTTGCTAACCGCACCAGCCAAAAGCCCTGAAATCAGTACTTCAGTTATTGGAGTTAATCAATTTGATTTTTCTCAAAATATTTTTTCTAATGCCTCCTGCACTACAAACTGTATTGCGCCAGTAGTAAAGATAATCAAAGACAAAATCGGAGTAGAGAAAGCGATTCTAACGACCATTCATGCCTATACCGACAGCCAAAATTTATTGGACAACTCCAACAAAGATTTACGAGCTGCAAGAGCGGCAGCTCTTAACTTAATTCCCTCAACCACTGGAGCAGCAAAAGCCACCACAAAAATCATTCCTGAATTAAAAGGTCTATTTGATGGTATGGCCGTGCGCGTACCAACTCCAACCGGTTCATTAGCAGATATAGTTTTTATCACCAAAAAAGAAACCACCAAAGAAGAGGTTAATGAGATTTTGACACAAGAAGCTAATAGTTCTAAATATCGGGGAATTTTGGCAGTCAGCAATGAACCAATCGTTTCAAGCGATATTGTTGGCAGAAGCGAGTCATCAATTGTTGACCTTGATTTAACTCAGGTAGTTGGTGGCAACTTGCTTAAGATTATTGCCTGGTATGACAATGAGTGGGGCTATTGTGTTAGATTGTTAGATCAACTCTGCTTAATTCCAACCGAATAGTCATGAAGTCCTGCCAAAAGATTTCTGTCAAAAATTTGATATGACAAAGTTAATTCATACTGCTGATGTTCACCTTAGAGAATATCAAGATCATCGTTGGCAAGCTCTCGAAGAGATTTTAGAAACTGCAAAACACAAGCAAGTAAGTTTGCTAACTATTTCTGGAGATCTTTTTGATCAAGACATATTTGCACAACAGCTAAGAGAAAAAGTTCGAACTCTTTTTTCAAAGTACGACTTTCAAATAGTAATTCTTCCAGGAAATCATGATGTGAACTCCTTTAATTCAGGAGAGTATTATGGAGAAAATGTTCATCTGATTAATAACAGTTCTCAACAACAAAAAACGCTAACAGTTGGCGACATCTCTCTTGCTGGTATTCCTTTTGCCCAGATCACCAAAGAACAGCTTCATAAAAAAATTGAAGAAATTGACCAAAATTTTGACGATAACCAAACTAATATCTTGTTAATTCATGGCGAGTTAACCGACCTGTTTTTTGATAGCTATGATTTTGGGAATGAAGGTGACAAAAGATATTTGCCTTTTTCACTCAATATGTTTGCCAATACAAAGATAGACTATATCTTAGCTGGACATTTTCATACAAAATTTCATTTAAAAAAAATATCTAGCTCGCGCTTAAAAAATGGAGGCTTCTTTGTTTACCCTGGATCACCAGCCTCAATCACAACACGAGAGATAGGCCAACGCTCAGTGGCATTTATTCAAACAGGTCAATCGCCAGAACAGCTGATTGTAGATACTCATCACTATCAACCAGTTGAGATTTCTCTTCAGCCAAATAATAAACAAGATATCATCAAGACGATAGAGGACAAGCTACAAAAACTATCAGCAAAAAGCGTTGGTATTTTATCGGTGGGTGGTTTTTTTAATAAAGAAAAAATAGGATTATCAGAAACTGACCTTTTTCAAAAAATTAACTCACTATCTGAAAGTTTTAATACAATTTTTAATGATGAACTATTCACAGCCAAAGAGATCAGCTCACTCTTTTCAAGTTCTCTCTATCAAGCAATATCAGCCAGAATAGATCTGGAAAAGTCAGATCCAGAAGAAAAGAAGTTACTTTCAGAAGAATTAATCAACGCCTTAACCAAGTAAATGAAGATAAAACAACTTGACATAAAAAACTATGGACCGCTTGTTAATAAAAAATATCAGTTTGTTGATGGATTTAATCTTCTTTTTGGTGAAAATGAACAAGGAAAAAGTTTAACCTTTGATGCTCTGATAAAACTTTTGTTCGGGAAATTTAGTAAAAAATTTACTCAAATCAATAGAGTCGAAGAAGATCCAGCTTCATTCGGAGGATTCGTTACCATCTCGACAACTCAAGATGATCGGGAAAAAGAACATCGACTACAAGGAAAAATTACGTTAAGCGATTTAACAGGATTAACTACCAGCGAGTGTAACAACATATTTTTAATCAGAAACAGCGATCTTTCAATTGGACAAGACCTACGAGAACAAGACCAATTCTACTTGTCTGTTACCGATCGACTTACAGGTCTTCAAACTGAAGAGATTGCTTCTGTGAAAAATAAATTACTCAATTATGGTCAACTAACCGAAACTCACAGATTTTTAAATACTCAAGAAAGTGACAAGCTTGCAGAAAAAATTGAGAAGGCGCAACAGCTTCTTTTTAGCGAAAGCAAACTAAACAAAACTCTAAGTCAAAATGGAGTAAAGCAGTGGCTGCAACTAGAAGAAAACGAGCAAAAACTTAAACAAAAAATTGAAGATATCAAATCACAGTTAACTCAATTAGCCTTAGCAAAAAAAGTAGAAAATTATCTTGAACAAAAAGATCATCTCCAAGCTTTTTTAGAAATAGAAAAAAAGCTAACTCCTCTTAAGAGTGTTACGCAAGAGCAGCTAGACAAATTGCGATCAGCCACCCAAGCTGAAAAGGGGTTAAAAATTCAGCAAACAGAACTTAAAAAAGAAGTTGATGAAAAACTGAAGAAAGCTGATCAAATTGAGAAGGAACTATCAAAAATATCTCAAGAAGTTTCAAAAAATGCACCTATCAAAGAAGAGATTGAACACTCAATTCAGCCAGAATCGTTTCGCTTAGTTGAACAGCTAGCATCTGTTCAAGCAACCCACCACAAACCATGGAGACAGCTGCTTTTCTTATCAGGAGGCTTGCTCTTTACATCTCTACTTGTTCTCATTTTTCAGACACATCCTGTGATCATTTCACTAACCATCATTTTCTTTCTAGCAACCATATTTCTAAGTTTCCATAATTTTCTCCTCATTAGCAAACAGCAAAAGTTTGATGCCGACTTTAATAAACTAAAATTAAAATTAAAAAAGTATGACATAAAAATAAGCAACCCAGAAGAAATTGACACAAAAACATCTCAATTAAAACAAATTTACAATGAGTTGCTAACCAAACAGTCTGTTTTAACGGTCGAGAAAAAAGCAATCCGTGATGATATCTCTGAAGAAAGAGATAAAAAGCTCTCAAAAATCAATTCTCAATTAATTCAAGAGCAAGAAACGATTGGACGGATTCTTATGGATTGCTCTGTTGACTCTATGAACGAGTTGATAAAAAAATTACAAGAAAAGAAAGATCTGGAAAATCGCAAGCAAAAAATCAGCATCCTTCTGGAAACTTCATTCGGCAGACCTCCGTATGGCGTAACTCCGACAGATCACTATTCTAGAAAAATATCCGAGCATCAATCACTTGAAAAAGAAACGGTTACGATAAAGTTCAGCGAGCAACAAGTAAAAGAGCTTGAAACCCAACAGTCAGAGGTTTTGACAGAACTTGAAAACATTCAACAAAGATTAAATAATCTGCAAGAACTTCTTAAAGATTTTCAGCGAGAGATTAGCTCTATTCTTCCATCAAAAGATAATCCACTAATCATCGATAACATCAATGATTTAATTCATGCTAAAAAAGAGTTGGAAAGTTTTCTTAATTCTCACACAAACAAACAAAAAAATGTAATAAAACTAATCTCAATTCTTGAAAAGTTGGAGTCTGAAGAAAAGGAAAAGGTGAGTCAGTTTTTCGGGAAAGATAGCATCATCAGCAACCTTTTTAATGACATCACTCAAGAAAACTACACCCAAGTATATTACAACCAAACCTCTCATCAAATTATGGTTGAAAAAAAAGATGGCACAAATCTCACTGCCCAGCAGCTTTCGTCTGGCACTTATGATCAACTATATTTAACCATTCGACTCGGCCTTGGAAAAACATTGCTTAAAGACAAAACTGGTTTTTTTATTATGGATGATCCATTCTTAAAATCAGATCAAAAAAGACTAGAAAACCAGCTTGAAATACTTCTAAAAATGGCTAAACAAGGATGGCAAATAATATACTTCTCAGCAAAAAATGAGGTTATTGATTACTTGAAAGATAAAAAGATTAATGAAGTTTTAATCTCTAAAAGTTCCGCTTAGCATCTCATCATCTAGTATTCAGGAACAACAAATTCGCTATTTGATATTTAGTTAAGAAGAAAGCTCATTTCTGAGGGGCAAGCCCCTTAAAACCCCTAATTCTGGTTATTCCTCTTGAGCAAGCTCACGAGGTATAATCAGAATTAAACATGATGGTATAATGCCAGAAAAAGTAGAAATAAACATTAATTAGACAAGTTCATTGAGAAAGAAAAAATGGCAAAACAACAAGAAAAAACAAACCAGAAAGATTCAGCAAAAAAAAGTAAAAAAAACGATAAGAATCAATTTTCGTTAGACAAATTAATTACCGAAGATTCTCAAGTTGAGTTGAAAATTAGTTGGAAAAAGATCGCTCCAGTTTACCAAAAAACGTTAAATAAACTTGCTACCAATCTCAAACTTAAAGGCTTTAGAAAAGGCAAAGCTCCTTTAAATGTTGCTGAAAAAGAGATTGGCCAAGAAAAGATCATAAATCAAGTTTTACAAGAACTGATTCCTGAAGCGTATGGTTCTGCCATCAAAAAAGGAGAGCGAAAACCTTTGACCAATCCTGAGTTCCAAGCAATCAGCATCAATAAAGACAATGATTGGATCGTTAAGGCTTATTTTTCTGAAAATCCTGAAATTAATTTAAAAAATTATAAAAAAATTGCTAAAGATGCAAAAAAATCAGCTGAGCAAGAGATAAAGAAAGCTGAAACAGAAAACAAAAAAAGTAAGACTTCTGCAAAAAAGAAGGATGAATCACCCAATGAGAAAGACACAAATCTTACTGATAATCAAAAAAAAGATGCTATTATTCAGGCAGTTATGGCTAAACTGGTTGAAAAACTTGAACCAGCAATTCCCAGACTACTTCTTAAACAATCCGCAGAAAGAGAAATGGATAGTTTTGTTAAAAGGCTTGAATCTTTAAAAATTGATCTTGATACATTTTTATCATCGCGACAGATGACTCAAGAACAACTATCTTCTCAGATAATGATGTCTACCTTAAACCAACTGCAAGTTGAGTTTCTGCTCAAGGCAATTGGGGAGCAAGAAAAATTCGAGATCAGCGATCAAGAAGTGGAAAAAACCATTGAAGCTACCGAAGATGAAAAGATTAGAACTCAAATGAAGAAGGATAATTCATATCGATTATACTTAAAACAGATGTTGTTAAAACAGAAGGTTTTGGAATTTTTGTTTGATCTTTAATAACTGCCCAGATCAAATGGGAACAAGTTTTGCAACTAAGTAAAAAGGTTGTGTAAACTTTATTGACTAAATCTCATATTAATCCTATAATATGTGATATAAGTCATCTATTATGGATCCATTTAAATCAAACCATACTAATAGTACCGGTAAAGCTCAGGGTGGATATCAATCTAATCCATTCGCTAGAGCTTTAGCTGAAACAGAGCAGAGAAGGTCTCAAACTGCTTCTAGTTCCTTAACTAGCTCTAGTGAATCTCACAACTTATTCGACTCCTCAACCTCGAACTCACTAAGTTCTGGATTAACCAGTCAAGATAATTCCATCTTTAATGGCAATGAGTATCAAAAACAGCTTGAACAGCAACAGGAAGATCTAAAAAAGAAACAGATGCGAGAAAAGTTACATCGCATGATCAATCCTGTTGAGCAAACTGATATCTTTTCAGCCAGAGAAGAGAAGAGAAAGAAAGACATCAATAAAGTACGAGAAGATTTGAAAGCTTTGGCAGAAGAAATTGCCAAGTTCTACAAAGAAATTGACATTACCCTAACTCAAGATGTTGTCTCACCTGGACAATCCGGAGTTTATCATGAGAACTTTTTTGAAAAGTTACGTCAATTTATCCAAATGATTCGTCAAAGAGTGAAAAGTGCTAGAACTTGGGCACAGCAAGCAAAAAGAAAACAGCAAAAGAAAAGACATAAGTTTGGACTCGATTTTGCAAATCAAGAAGCTAAATCAGCTCATGACATGATGCATCATGAGAGAAGCAATGCTTTTGGAGCTTAAATTTTTGAAAATATACGCCAAATCAATTCTTGTTTAGGTCGCGATACATTTGAGACTTTAGAAAGGTCTTAAATATGCGACAGT
>CAZQWI010000019.1:10277-11330 GCA_964596995.1 uncultured Pseudomonadales bacterium | reverse complement strand
AAAAGTTTTCTTCACATTTCTACTATAAAACAAGGTAGGTTTTTTGTCTAAAAAAGATGAGTGCGGAAAGAATCTGGTGGGTTGTATTAATCTTTTAGTATTTTAAAACTCTTTTCTTTTGATTTTTCACCTTTAATCAATATCAGCTGAGACTTTTTAATTTTGAGGAATTTAGCCAATGCTTTAATACATGCAAGATTAGCTTTGTTATCGATCGCTGGCTCTACAACATAAACATCTAGTTTCCCAGATTCATCTTTGACTACTTCAGATTTTTTTGAACTTGGGTGAATTTTTGCAGTAATGATCATTTGAGTATTTTTTATCCTAACAAAATACAAAAACGCAATCACTAATCAACAAAACTCAGGGCTGTTCCAGATTTATTGGCTCTACCAGTTCTGCCAATACGATGAATATAGGCTTCTTGGGATTCAGGAAGATCATAGTTGATCACGTGAGTCACATCATTAATGTCTAAGCCTCTTGAGGCCACGTCGGTAGCTAAAAGAATTTGGACTCGTTCAGTTTTAAATTGAGTCAAGGCTTTTTGGCGTTGAGATTGAGATTTATTACCGTGAATGGTAGCCACTCTAAATCCTCTGCCAAACAACTCTTTGGCTAGCTTGTTTAATCCATGTTTGGTTCTGCCAAAAACTAAGACTTTATCAAACCCCTCTCTTTTAAGAAGTTTATTAAGAATTTCTACTTTTGATTGGCCATTAATTTTAACGATACCTTGTTCAACGTTTTTTGTTGTTTCTTGATTCTTTACCTCAATTTTTATTGGGTTGTTAGAAAAACGAGAGATTATTGTGTCGAGCTGAGTTGGTAATGTTGCCGAGAAAAAGAGAGTTTGTCTTTGAGTTGGCATCAGTTTAATCACATACTCCATATCGTTGATAAAACCCATATCTAACATACGATCAACTTCATCCAAAATGAGTGTAGAAAATGAATTTAAATCGAGTTTTTTTCTTTTAGTTAAATCAATTAATCTTCCTGGAGTGCCTATAATAAAATGTGGCGATCTTTTTAAGTTTCTTATCTGAG
>CAZQWI010000019.1:0-10267 GCA_964596995.1 uncultured Pseudomonadales bacterium | reverse complement strand
AATAAAGCTGAAAAAACTCTTAAACTTTTGGCGAAAATTCTGAATTCTGACTCGATCTGAACAGCTAGTTCTCTTGTAGGAGTCATTATCAGCACTCTTTTTTGATTATCATTTACCACCTGATTAATTAAAGGAATGAGGAAAGCTGCCGTTTTTCCGGTACCAGTATTTGCCAGTCCGATTAAATCTCTTCCCTCAAGAATATGAGGTATGGCTTGATCTTGAATTGGAGTTGGAGTGACATATCCACACTCAGCGATGTTTCTCTTTAACTGATCACAAATTGAAAAATCATTAAACTGATTCTGTATTTGATAATCTGAATTTTTGCTTGTATCTGCGTGAGAAATCTCTGATCTACTAATTAAATTAGTGGGATCAAAAATCTTGATTCGTCTTGAACCACCAAATCTTCTTGTTGGTCTTTTTTTATAATAACTGTTTCTTGAACTAGACATACTTCCTTTTAATTAATTAAAGGAATTTAAGACAAAATGAAAAAAGTTGGAGGTTTGAGACAATTTTTTGAAGAATCAAAAAACCTGAACGAACTTGAACTATTGACTGTTCCTTTGTTAGATTAGCTATTATATCATAGATTTTGTGATAAAGTAATAAATGGTACAAAATACTTCTTAAATTAACCCCAGCATCATGAACAAAAATCACCATCGTTTGGGATTTACTTTAATAGAGATCTTAATTGTGATTGTCATTTTCGCAATCTTGTCGATCACTGTTTTAATAGCATTAGATCCAATAGAACAAATAAACCGAGGTCGAGATACAAAGTCACTAACCTTTAGTGCAGAACTATATAACTCCATTGATCGTGTAGAAGCTAGAAGTGAATCAGTTCCTATTTTAAGTGATGTGGTGGCCGCTCCCCTAGATTCAAATTTTGGAATAACGACTCTTTATCAATTGATGGAGTTTGCAGAGATTAAACCTTCATTTATTTATGGACATCAAAAAGAGTTGCCAAATATTTTTTTGACTGTTGTTGATTCTTTTCAAAACAAGGCTGTTTGTTTTTTACCAAAATCAAAATCATTCAGAGATCATTATCTTAGTATTTATTCAGCCAGTGGCGAAAAACGTGAGGAATGTCCGCAGGAGGGTTGCTATTTATGTTTTTCATCTGTAATGGCGGAGATTGATCCCTCAGCCTACGATATTCCTGGAGGGATTGAGTTAATCTCAACACCATCTCCTAGTGTCACTCCAACGGTAGAAGAAGAAGATGATGTTTGTGGAGATTTTGACCCTCAATGGCCAAACTTTGCTTGGACTTTTGGAGAGTCTGACACCTTTGCAAAATGGGGATGTACGAATTTTTCAACAACCGACTGGGGCTGTGATAATTTATGTTCCCGAGACCATGAATGTACTCCTTGTCCTGAGGGTCAAAGAAAGTTGGTTAAATTTTATTACGCTACAAAAGAGAGCGGAGATTTTGAACTGTGCTTAAGTCACTATAAAGAAACCAGAGAAGAGTACTGCGTTAGTGATCCATATGCTAGATGTGATTTAACCCGATACCCATTTGGTTCGATGGCTTTTATTTACGGCTGTTCAAATCCCAGGAGACCGATTATCATTATTGAGGAGTATTTTCGTTAATAATTATTTATCAAAAAAATGAAAAGAATCATTTTATCTACTCTTATTTGTTTGGTGTCACTGCTTGTTTTGGTCCAACCAGTTGGTGCAAACGGAGACAAAGTTAGAGGAGAGAAAGCTGATGGTCCGGCAAATCAGAATGGAGAGTGTCCCTTTATTGGTTAACTTATATTGATTTTCGCCTATCTTTTGAAGTGGCTATGAGAGCAGATTGGAACTGGATTCTAAGGGAAATTCCTCTTAATTGTTATCAGCGGATTAATTTTTGTAGACACTGCTAGAGTCTGTAGAGAAAACTTCATATAAAAATGGATACTCACAGTTCTTGGTTTTAATATTTGTTTTATCAACGTCTTGTTTCGAGAATACTACAAACTTAATGTTGTTTGAATAAATAAATTCTTTTGCTTCTTCTTGGCTCAATGCGCAGGAATAAAACTGTTCGGCTAGCGTAGTTCTAGTTGAAAAATCAGGCGTTTGTAGTGGGTGTCCTAGATAGACTCTGTTGTTGGAGTATGCAGGAATTAAGTTTCCTAAGTAATAACTACATAAAACTCCGTCCAGAAGTTCTGATGTTTTCTTTAAATATTCAATAGTTATGTGATCATCGTCACTAATGTAATACCAAGGATTGGCGGTTCTACTTTCGGTGATTCGTTTATAGAAAATATTGCCAGAACTCATTGAACTAATGACGAGCAATGTCAGTAAGAGGGCAAGGAGTAGTTTTTCAGATGATTCCTGACTTATTTTTTGAGAAGTTTCTTTAAGAAAATCAATCATTAACAGGATTACTGGGAAAAGAGAGCTTCTTAAAAAGAATCTTGCAAATCCGAGTGGTAAAAAGGAAAGAACAATGCTTGCTATTGCCCAAGTCAATAAATATTTTTGCAGGCTGTTAAGTTTCTTAAAACGAAATAGGTCAAGAAAAAGAGGAATTAGCAATAATCCATAGCCAAAAAATAATGAACTAATTGTAGGGTTTGATAGTTTTTGTTTAATTACTCCAGAAAAGCTTGTGTTGGAGGCTAAGTTCTTTTGCATTAGCAAAACTTCAGCAGTTCCTAGAAGTATTAAGATAAACCAACAGATGATTTTATCCTTCTTAATTTTGGTTGGCGTAAGGATAAATAAAGAAGAACCAATTAAAATAAAACTTAATAAATAGTATGGATAAAATAAGCAAGTGATTAATAAAAAGAAAAAAAGACTAAAAAGCCACTTTTTTTGTTTTTTCTGATTCTGGTGATTTACATAATAGTAATGACTCATCAATAGAAAAATATATGCTGAAACAGCTATACCCTCATGAGGTCTTTGGATGGCACTATGAAAAGAGAATGAGGTCATACTGCTGTCAAGTGAGTCATGAAAGGGATAAGTTAAAAATCCTAACCCTCCTGCAAATAAAACTGTAAGTGCTGAGATAAAAACGGTTGAGTTTCTTTTATAAATTTTTTTTATAAAAAATATGATAGTAATTACCAAAACCAGGCTAGTAATTATTGATAGAGAATAGAACAAAATGAAAGGGTTGACGTTTTTAAGAAGATTTCCGGCCAAACTGTATAGCGGATAGTACAAGATAGAGTTATTTGGACTGGAATCATAAACATTTTCCATTAAAAAGCCATGGTTTTGACCCCAATTGATTGCCGAAACGTAAACATTGATGTCCCAAGGGTCAAACCAGCTTGCTTGTCCAGAAAAAACATATCCCTCAGGAGTGTTTCTAAAGGCATGGTAGTGAGGATATAGGCTGAAAAATAGGGCAATTATCCAAACTAATAAGGTGATGAGGATTAGTTTCGTTTTTTTCAAATGATGGTGATTTTAGTTCAAATAGTATTATTAATCGAGTTGAGGATACGTCCATGTTAACTCACTTTGGATGGGACTTCTGAGATCTTTATCTTTAAGTTTTATCACCCAGATTTTTTCTTTTCCTGTTTCTGCATAATTATCGTATAAAATTTCTTTTTGGTTCATTTCAATATATTGATATATATAACTGTTTAAAAAATATGAGGCAATAATGTAATCAACATCATTAAAAATTTTGTTATAAACATCAACATCTATTGGTTCCTTTTCTGGATTATTGGGAGTAACTCTCATTTGGATATCTGGTCTTTCCTTTTCTATATAAAAGAATGGGTCTGGATAACTGGCAGATAATACCTTGGCTCCTGCGGGAAGATAACTAGCTAGTTTTTGCGATAACTCAAAATAATTATGAGAGTTGTTTATCTCGTTAACTCTGTTAAAAAAGATTGCACTATTAATAACGGGAATAACAATAACCAGTATTGCCAGTAACTTTAACTTTTTTGAGGTCAAAAAATCTTCTATGTTTAAAGACAAAACAATTGCTCCAAAAAATGAAGTATAGATTAAATACCACATCTCTTTAAATAATATTGGCAAGATGCTGGAAGTAAAAGCCAAGCAAGCTAATAAAAATCTTTTTGAGTTTTTTAACTTTCTTTTTATTAACAATGAAATAACGAAATATAAATTAGAAAGGTAATAGAGTGAAAGCACTATTCTGTGTAAATATTTGTATCTAAAGGTTTCGATTACAAATGAGGAGCTATACTGTTTGCGATGAAGTTGAACGATATTCTGAATTAAAAATATTTCTCTATTTTTCCAATAACTAGCTATCCAAATCGATAAACCAAAAACCATCGGCAATCCGTAGATGATGAGATTGATTATTCTTTTTTTCAAAGCTTCATTTTTTTGAAAAGTTAAGCTAATGATAATAGGAATTAAAAAAATTGCTGCAGTAGGATGAGTTAATAACGAAAGGGCTGAAAAAATCCCACTTGCCAAGTTATGTGTGGTTGTCTTTTTTGATAGAAAATTCAGGTGAAACTGTAGAGCAAATACACCAAGCAGCAAAGTTAGAATTTCCATTCTGGCAACAGTTGAACCGTCCTGAAAATAGTGATCGGTAGCTAAAACAATTAAGGTGATAATTATTGTTTTACTTGATCGATACCAATGCTTAGTTAAAAAATAAGCAGACATTAGTACTAAAGATCCACAGAATAAACTTAAAAGTCGGGCAGTGGTGATACTTGCCCCAAACAAGAAATAGACTGTCGCTAACACAAAAAAATATACTGGCGGATACCAATATGAGTAACTCTCCACATGAGGGATAAAATCTTTAAAGAGTGAAGTACTAAAGCCGTTGCCTTTGATAAAATTGTTGGCGATGTCAGAATATAAGGCCTCATCCATAAATATAGGGAACTTGGAATGAAGGAGAAAGAAAAGTAATATAAAAAATAACAAAATAATAATTGCGCTGATTATTTTGGTGTTAAATTTTATGTCAAATGCATACTCTTTTTGATCTGATGGCTGATTATTTTGAAGTTGATTCATTATTATTTCCAAAACAATTTAGTGATAGCGAACTTTAACTTTAAAAAAATCTTTTAGGTTATTTAGAACCTCACAAACTGAGGTATTAGATTTGCCTTTAGTGCGATTTGGAAAAACACAAGGTGTTTCTACAAAAATATATCCCGCTCTTTTTAAAATAAGAGCTACTTCTGTCAGAGTAAAATAACTCGTGGTGACGAGCTGATGCTGACAGATTTCTTCAATGGCGATTCTGGAGTATGCTCTAAATCCATTGGTGTAATCTGTTAGTTTTAAACCGAGCAATATTTTAAGAAGATGATTGGCAATAAAACTTGAAATAATTCTATAAATTGGCCAGTTTAGAGTTTTACCTCCAGCGGTATAACGTGAGGCCACTGCCACATTTTTGTTTGATTCTTTAACAATTCCTATCAATTGATGAAGCTCGGCGGGTTGATGAGATAAATCAGCATCCATCTCTACAAGTATTTTAAGATTTTTATTTTTAAGAGCATCTTTAAAACCCACAATCACAGCATTACCACGTCCTTTTTTTGAAGAGTTACTAATTAGATTAAGAGTTGGATATTTTTTTTGCAACTTCTTAACAACTTTTGCTGTACCATCTGGGGATCGATCATCAACAATAAATACTGCAACAATTTTTAATTGTCTATAAATACTCTCAATTAAGACTGAAATATTATCTTTTTCATTATAGGTGGGTATGATGACGCCTATCTGCGGATTTTTCATTATTAAAAACTTGGATTATCAAAAAATGAGGTAATAGTTTTAATAAAGTAATCAAGCTCATCTTTGGTTAAATCTTGATGGCAACCAACATAAAATCCAGAGTTAAGTAGGTAAGAGGAAACAGGAAAATCAGTTTGTTTAAATTTAAATTCTTTGTATGCAGGCTGATTGATTATTGGCATTAGTGGTCTAGTCTCAATCTGTTTGCTTTCTAAAAAATAGATTAGATTTTTTAGGCAGTTACTTTGTATTTTTTTAGCTTTGGTAGTTAGAACCAATGGATAAGCCATATAAACATGAGTGTTATCTTTATCTTGCTGAGGTAATTTTAGCCATTTTTCCAAGTGTGCGAGATTTTTATTAAGATAAAGAACATTTTCTACTCTCTTTTCTATCAGAATCTTTATATCTTCAAGCTGAACTAATCCGACCGCTGCCTCGAGTTCGCTAAGTCGAAAACTAAAGCCAATGTGTGGAAAAATAAATCGTGAATCAACCAACTGATTGAACTTTTTTGACGACTCAATTTTGTCATCATCATCAATTGACAGATAGTTTGAACTTCTCCCATGATTAATTAGGCCTCTCATTAATAAGGCTAACTCACTATCGCTGGTGGTGATAACCCCACCAATGCCGGTTGCAAGAATGTGTGCTGAGTTAGTTGAAAATGCTCCAGCTATTCCCCAACTCCCCACCACTTTATTTTGGTGGTGTGAAGCAATGGTTTCGCAACAATCTTCAATAACTACTAAGTTATGTTTTTTTGAGATCTTATCAATGGCCGACATGTTCGAAGGTTTGCCAAATAGATGGACGGGCATAATAGCCTTACTTTTTTTGGAAATTTTTGCCTCTATTAGTTTTGGATTGATATTAAAAGAGTCTTCTTCAACATCAACTAAAACAGGCCTAAGATTTGAATGAATAATAGCGTTGATGCTAGCCACAAAAGTGGTGGCAGGTACGATTATTTCGCTATTGTCGGGCCATTGATATTTAAT
This sequence comes from uncultured Pseudomonadales bacterium, assembly GCA_964596995.1. GTDB lineage: Bacteria > Patescibacteriota > Microgenomatia > UBA1400 > PJMF01 > DAOLOF01. The sequence continues at coordinate 3,503 of CAZQWI010000019.1, read as the reverse complement.
CTTTAGTGCTTCAAAGATTACTCTCAGGGCATTAGTGCCACTGCTACAAACAATTCCCTCGCTAGATTGATGTAACTTTGCAAAATCTTTCTCAAACTTTTTACAAAATGGTCCATAACTCAGTCTTTTGGTTTGCAAAACTTGATTGATATATCTATGAGTTTTTTTAGTGATATAGATAGTGCCCAGAGAATAGTGAGGCATAAAAATGTTACCGGTTATAATAATGTTATGTCACTTAATCTTAATCATTTTTTAGATAAAGTCACCACCCCAGTCACTTTTGGGAAAATGCGTTCATATCAGGTTAAGCGTTATTTTAAAATTTTTATTAATATAAACTATATTTTTGGTTTTTTATATGCCTTCTATTTTTATATAAGATCTCCAAGAACCACTCAGATGTTTGAGCGTAGATTGTGGGCTTTTGAGTGTTGGGCAATCCTGTCTTTTTATGGATTATTTATTTATCTATTTTTTCTTGAAAAGTCAGCTTTGGAAGGACAGCGGGGTTTGTATAGGTTTAGTCAGATTCAAGCTAGAGGGGTGATTGATGCTTCTGTTGAAAAAGTAATAGCCTGGTTTAAGTTTTTAGAAAAAAACCCCAAAAAGTATCAGTTTAATACTCATCAAGGTGTTGAGATATTGTCTGGTTCATTAACTAAACCAGGATCAATCTTTGCTACAAGAGAGATTTTTTTTGGTGTAACTATTCGTTTAAAGTTTAGAGTGACAAAGGTTAAAAACACTCAGTTTGAGTTTGAGGTAATTGCTCCTAAGTGGTTGAGGAAAATGGGTATAAAAGGAAAATTCTTACTCGTACCAGTCTCGAAATCACAAACAATACTTCAGCTGATGGTGTTTAATGAAACGAAGAACTTTCTTTTGAGAGTTATATCAACACTCTTTTTGTATTTATCCCCTGTTAGGTTAATTGTAGCAACTCAAATCAGCAGGGAGGTTGGGTTTATCAAAAAACAGGTTGAAAAGGGTTGAAATTTTCGGTTAACTACTCACCCAGAGCAATAACTTTCTTGTTGTTGAGACTTGATCCATCGAGAAACAATCTTTCATTCTGTTCAATTTCGACAAGCTGCTGATAATACTCCGAAGTTCCGGGAATATAGGGTAAATACGATTCTTTATTACCACTAGAACCATAAGTCATGATAGCAGGGATACCAATTAATGGATGGTTTTGGGGAGTGCTAGTAATAGCTGCTACAGTCTTTAAACTGAAGAATCCCCTAATTTCTTCTAATAAAGAAAGTTCTGATGTTGATGACGATGAGGACGAGGGATATTTGGTTTTGTATCAGGAAATCTGATTCTATTAAGTGCTATGAGTAGATTGGCTAATTTATATCGATTTGCATAATAAGAAGCCGATGATTTTTGCCCAATGATTTTTACTGAGATGTCATCCAAAGCAATGTAGAGATCTGTATTTGGGACTGGCAAAAATACATTTTTACCTGTTTGGTTCAAAACTCCGAGAGCTCGATTAATCTTTTCATTATTAAGCAATTGATCAGGATTAACTGGTAGGACTAAACCATTTTCATAACCTGCAAGTTGTTTGAGTGAACCGACAGCACTAAAGGTTGTATCATCTGTCCTTCTATACAAAGCAGTTTCTGGAGAGGCCAGCGCCAATTGGCGGTAATGAAAATTGCCTCCAAACTCATAAATTGCTTGTTCTATTCCTGTAATTGCTGTGTTGGCATCATCTTCAGAAAGAATCAGACTCATCATTTGAGTTGGTTCAAGATGAAGCTTACTAATTTCCAGAGTAGTTCCTTTTGTAAATTGAAGCTCAGTGAGTGTGTCTAGTTGATCTAGAGTATTAAAAACTTTTTGTGAGGAGGGCTGACCACTAATTTTTGTATCGATTGATTTGTCGGTGTAGTCGGCGTTAGTCAGGAAAATTATTTCACTGGAAACTGAATTAAAATTATCTGCTTGGTACTCATTTGGTATCAGTCCTTTTTGCAAAGAAATAGATAGAGCAAGTGATGATTTCCCGTTGAGTTCTACATAAAAAGGACTAATTTGATCTACGTATAAAAAAAGTTGATCAAGAGGAGTATCGTCTTTCAAACCAAGTGTGCTCAATGGCATTGACTCGGTGTAGTTAAATGAACACTTCTGATTGGAGTATTGAATTTGCAGTGTTCCATTTTCTGCTGATACCATTTGTGCTTGAGTAAAAAAGATGCCGTCGGGGTTAAGAGTTTTGGCTACTTCCTGAAAAGGCATCGCTTCTGAACTCTGAGAAAGTAACGCATGCTGTTGTTGATAAATGGCTGCAAATTCAGGTTCAGCCTCAATCCTGGTAGCAAAATATTGACTCATTAACGCTTGCCATTCACCAATTGAGGAAACATTGCTGGCTAATTCTAGCCAATGAGTTTGATCTGTAACCAACTCTTTGAGTGCTGTTGGCTGATTTTCCCAATGAGCTTGCCAACCCTTTTTTTTGAAAAATTCATATTCGCCGATAAGTTGTTTGTGAATTAATTTACCGATTTTTCTCCACTCATTGATCCATCTGCTAATAGTTTGAGTTTGTTCTTGGGTGAGAGACATTGCTGGATCAATCTCAGCTCTTTGTAGTTCAAACCAACTTGCCCAGTGCTTGGCAAGTAACATTAACTCGATCTTGCGATTAATTTGCGAACAAAGAAGATCGAAATTATTGGTGTGTTCAGCGTGCAGATGTTGAAATGAAACATCGATCAAACCTCGAATTAAGTGTTCTTGAATCTGATTACTTAAGAAAGCAAATTGGTCAAATGAATAGGTGTTGTGAAGTTGGGCCTCAAGCTGAGAGCCCAAATCAATAAATCTGCTGTTGGTAACACTCACATAGGAAGATAAATCATTTTTTTCTGTTTCATTGATAGTTCCGCTTTGTTTTAGTACGGCCGATTTATATACCTCGGCAAGTCTCTCGGGAGAGGTGTTGTGAGTAATATCTTCATCGATAGCAAAGATAGTGGCTTGAAGTTCCGGTTGAGTGATGTAATCGGCGAGTTCTTGAGAAAAAGTTATGAATGGTGTGTTTTCTGGTATCTTTAAAGTTTCAGTGCTACTATCACTGAATGGTTCTGGTGTTGAAAACTTGCATCCAGATGCGACTAATGCTGTAAGAAAAACAGCAGCATCTCTTAAAAACTCTCTTCTAGATAATGTTTTTCTTTTTCTTTCCATTTTAAATATTATGGATTAATATCGGTGCCAATTCCGCTGTTTCTTCTCACTAGTTCTTGAAGAGCTCCAAAGAGAGCATAGCCAAGATCAAAATCTCCCCCAAGATTGGTGTTTAGGAATTTTGAGACCACTGAAAAAGCAGCAAAAACTGTAAATTGGCTGTAGGCATGGTGTTGAAGATCATCTTCTAAAGTTGGAACCTCTATTACATCAACTTGGTTTTTTGGTACAAGCACCATTGCTTCTGGAGAACCGTTGCCTAGACCATTTTTACGGATGGTTGCCAGTCG
>CAZQWI010000018.1:9685-11492 GCA_964596995.1 uncultured Pseudomonadales bacterium | reverse complement strand
ATCGTCGTTTCATTTAATACTGCTCATCTAACTTTGCAAGCTATCAAAGCTGTCATTGATGAGCTACAGCTCAACTCTTCACTTCTGGAGAAAACAGAGTTAATTATCATTGACAATAATTCCAAAGATGATTCAGTAAAAATGATTAAAGAGTTGATTTCAAACAGGTCCTCAAAGTTAGACATATCGCTAATCGTGAACAAAAAGAATCTTGGATTTGCACAAGCTAACAATTTAGGAATCCGCCAATCACAAGGAAAATATATATTTTTATTAAATAGCGATACCATTATCCAAGCCGGTACACTCGCACAGTTAATCATGACTTTTGAGCAACACCCTTTGGACGGAACAACATCCAGTTTAAGCTCTCATAAAAATTCTTTGGATCATTTGGGAATTCTCTCGGCATCATTACTGAACTCAGACAGTTCACCTCAACCCCAAGGCGGTTCATTACCCGCACTTTTTCCTTTATTTAACCAGATGTTCTTTTTAGATGATTTACCCGTTATTGGGAAATGGCTCCCCACGCTCCAAGAAACCGGCAAAGCAAAAAAAACTATACTATCCGATAACAAGCCATATCAAAAAGGTTGGGTAGCAGGTACTGCCATGATGCTTCGCAGAGAGTTAATAGAGGATATAGGAGATCTTGATCCCAATATCTTTATGTATGGAGAGGATGTGGAATATTGCATGCGAGCTAAACACCATCATTGGGATATTGCCATCGATCCAGCAGCAAGAGTGATTCATTTTGGTAGCGCCAGCTCCTCCTCAGAAGCAGCAATACTCGGCGAAATTCAATCTTATCTTTATATTTGGGCTAAGCACAAACCTTACTGGCAACGAAGATTCTTAAAAGCAATTTTATACTCTGGTATTTTGTTAAGAGTTTTTCTCTTTGGAGTCATTCTTAATGATAAGAAACGCGCTCGGGGTTATCAAAAAGCCATCTCTCTGTTAAATTAACTCTTTTAAAGATCATACAAAAATAGAAAACTATGAAAATCAAGAACAAAATAAAAAGAATTAGCGCATGGACTGACCAGAACTTATTGCGTTTATTTTGCGGTTTTTTGCTAATTTTCATTCCTCTTTACCCCAAAATCCCTCTGGCTGAGTTAATTCCTGGTTATATTGTCCGCATGCGTCTAGAAGACATTTTTGTCTTGACTGCAGCCGGAATTTGGGCAATCCAAGTGGTTAGAAAGAAAGTTAAGTATCACTCAATCACTCACGCGATGATTGTTGTATATTTGGCAGTGGGTTTTTTATCATTGTTGTCTGCAACCACAATCACCCAAACAATACCTTGGCAGCCACTACATTTAGGTAAATCTTTTTTACATTGGTTTAGATATATCGAGTACTTTACTCTCTTTTTCATTACCTTTAGCTCAATTGAGTCAATAAAACACGTAAAGACCCTCATAAAAATAATGATCGTCACCTTAATTTTGGTAGTTTTTTATGGCTATGGTCAAAAGTATCACTACTGGCCAGTATTCTCGACGATGAATCGAGAGTTTAGCAAAGGCATTAGACTGTATTTAACCGAACATGCTCGAGTTCAATCAACTTTTGGTGGACATTATGATTTCGCTGGTTATTTAGTAATTGTTTTAAACTTAGTTTTTGGTTTAGCTCTCACCTGTAAAAAGAAGTTGTTAAAAGCTTTATTACATTTAATACATCTTCTTGGATTATGGATGCTAATTTTAACTGCATCTAGAGTCTCATTTATTGCTTACTATTTTGGAATCTTAACCATCCTCTTTGTTCTTGCGCTACTTCAGGATAA
>CAZQWI010000018.1:0-9585 GCA_964596995.1 uncultured Pseudomonadales bacterium | reverse complement strand
GATCAATCAGAAGCAGAGAGGTTAGCCGCAGAAATAGACTCTGTACTAAATAAAACCGATCAAAGACCAGTTTCAGATAAACCTAGACCAGATGATGTATATGTTGATGTTCCCGACAGAGTTCGAGTTGCAACAGAGTCTGCCAGCGGTGAAACCGAATATATCATGGTTGATCAGGAAAGAACTTGGTCGGATAACGCTCTCAAGTATGGACTATCGGCAGCTATCCGCTTAGACACCCTTTGGCCAAACGCCATTAAAGGGTTAAAAAGAAATCCGCTACTAGGAACAGGTTATGCCACCCTTAATAAAGAAAGTGCCTTTCACTTCACTGAAGCAGAAAGTACAGATAATAATTTTTTAAGAGTTTTAGGTGAAACAGGATCGCTTGGGTTTATTTCATTTTTCACCATTGTTTTAAGCAATTTTTACTTTGCATACTTACTTTTTAAAACAGAAATCTCTAAAAATGAGAATGACGACTCAGCTCTAATCTTAGGATTCGCAGCCGGTTATATAGGGTTAACCACTGGTTTATTAATCAACGCCGTTTATATCGACGTGTTTGCCTCATCTAAAGTTGCTTTTACCTACTGGGCAGTTTCTGGAATAGTGATCGCTCTGTGTTATCAGCCAAGATTTTATTCATCAATCAAAAATCAAAAAGTTATCGTTCAGTATAAAAAGATAAAAAGTATCTTTGTTAAAAAGAAAAAAATAAAGTGAAACTAAATTTCAAAAAAATTACTAAATATAGCAAAAATTCCAAAGTTCAGTTGGCAGTAATCATTTTGCTAGGGTTTATTTTTAGACTTTACAGAATTGGGAATCCACTTTTAGATTGGCATGCTTTTCGTCAGGCTGATACCGCATCAGTTACTCAGCGATATGTTGATGAGGGGATTGATCTTCTTCGCCCAAAATACCACGATCTTTCCAACATTCAATCAGGACTAGAAAATCCAGAAGGATACAGAATGGTTGAGTTCCCACTTATTAACGGCTTGATCGCCTCGATCATAAGAGTACTTCCGCTGGCAGATCTAGAATTAACCAGTCGCTTCTTTTCGATCCTGGCTTCAGTTGGAACAATGATATTTTTATATAAATTTATAAAACAGCTCTCAAATCATACTAACGCCGTTATCTCTGTAGCGTTTTTTAGTTTTCTGCCTTTTTCTATCTACTACTCAAGAGTCGTTTTACCCGAACCTTATTTGCTGTTATTTTCTACAGCCTCTCTTTCTTTTTTCATTGCCTATTTAAAAACTGAGAAAATGAAAAATTGGTGGTTTTCACTCATATTTTTAATCTTATCTTTTTTATTAAAGCCCTTTGTTGCTTTTTTTGCACCAGTCTATTTAACATTGATCCTTGTATTCAACAAGAACATACTAAAAAAAATCTCAACCTATTTATTTCCCATACTTGCCATTATTCCATTTTTTTTATGGAGAAGATGGATTTCTAATTTTCCTGAGGGCATCCCTGCTAACGACTGGTTATTTAACTCTGACGGCATTAGACTGCGTCCAGCTTGGTTTAGATGGATATTTTGGGAGAGATTAACAGTTTTAATCGGCGGGTTTGTTGCTCCAATATTTGCATTTTTTAATATAAAAAAAATCAATCGTGATTTTTATATACTCGCAAGCTGGTGGTTTGGTTTTCTAGTTTATTTAATCCTGATTGCAACAGGTAATGTTCGCCATGATTATTATCAAGTTATTATGATTCCGTGTATTTCCTATACATTTGCTCGGGGACTGCTATTAATGAACAAATATCTAGACTCTTTCATTAAAAGAAAAAAGATTAAACACTCTAAAGAGATTAGTCTGGCTCTGTGTTCGTTACTCTTTCTATTAACCGTGATGATTAGCTGGCAGAAAGTTAAAGGTTACTTTAACATTAATAATTGGGAATATCAAAAGGCGGGCGAAGAAGTCAATCAATTATTACCAAAAGAAGCCATTGTAATTGCTCCTGCTAATGGAGATACATTATTTTTATTTCAAACAAAAAGATCAGGCTGGCCAATCGGATATTACATTCCAGAAAAAATTGAAGCTGGAGCAACTCATTATATTTCGACAAATAGCAATAAAGAAACAAATGAACTCGAATCAAAATATCACACCATCAAAAAGACAAGTGAGTATGTTCTGCTAGATTTAACTAAACCCAAAGATTCATAAATGATGTATCAGATACCAAATAATTTTTGTCAGTTTTACATAGTGCGACATGGAGAAACAACCATGAATAAAGCTTATAGAATCCAGGGACACCAAAATTCTGATTTAACCGAGAATGCAATCGAGAAGGCTAGAGAGCTTGGCAAAAAATTAAAAAATATCGAGTTTTCTGCTACCTTTTCTTCTGATTTACTCAGAGCAAAAAAAACAGCAGAACTGCTCCAAGCAGAAAAAGAGTCAACAATTATTGCCACCGAGCTGATTAAGGAAAGAAGAATGGGTGTCTTTGAGGGAAAAAAGGTTGAAGAGCTTAGCCATAAACTAAAAAAAATACTATATCTACTCGGTGACTCAACTCAGTCAAATCTTATGAGAGCTCATCAAATCGAAACTGTCGATGAAATGACTCAGAGAATCAATTTATTTTTAAGAAAAACTGCACTAGCTTATAAAAACAAACGAGTTTTGGTAGTAACTCATGGCGGCGTAATTGGAAGACTACTTCTAGATCTGGGATACCAAAATGCACAATCTTTTGAAGATTTAAAAATTGCAAATTTAAGTTATCTAGTTCTCAACTCAGATGGAATTGAGTATCAGATAGCTGGAGTTAATAATATAGATGTCATTTCAAGCGATAACTCAAAATGAAAATATTGATGCTTACTCCATATTTGCCATATCCGCTACTTTCTGGTGGTCAAATTCGAACCTACAACTTGCTCAAGCAACTAGCAAAGAAACATGAAATCACCTTGTTTGCTTTGATCAAGGATGAAAAGGAACGACAGTATATAAAAAACATCGCTCCCTTTTGTCATCAAGTAAAAGTGTTCAAAAGGTCTAGTAAACCCTTTACGATAAAAAACATTTTGAAGACAGCTTTCTCAACATTTCCTTTTCTAGTGATGCGCAACCATGTACCTGAAGCTGTACAAGCCATTAAACAAGAATTAGCCATCAATCAATATGACCTAATTCATGCTGAAACTTTTTACATGATGCCCCATATTCCCGATACCTCAATTCCAGTTTTACTTGTCGAACAGACAATAGAGTATCTCGGTTATCAGTCTTACGCAAAAAAACACCATCCCCTAATTAGAAAAGTTTTGAGTTTAGATATTAAAAAAATCATTAAGTGGGAGAAATACTATTGGAAGAAAGCTGATATTTTAGTCACCATGAGTGATGATGATAAAAGATATATTCAAAACCGAATAAAAAAACCAAATAAAGTCAGAGTCGTTTCCAACGGAGTTGATAGCAGCTGGTTTTCAGAAAAAAAACGAGTCGAACCAAAGCAACCAACAGTCTTATATGTTGGCACATTCAAATGGCTACCCAATATCGAAGCAGTAGAGTATTTAGTGAGCCAGGTCTGGCCAAAATTACTTGAATTAGTTCCCAATGCAAAACTGAGGATAGTTGGCAACGCTCCAACAAAAAAAATTTTTGAGTTTCAAAATAAATACAAAAGCATTGAGGTGACAGGAAGAGTTAAGGATATTAGAGATTCTTTTTGCAGTTCACATTTGTTACTTGCACCGGTGTTTAGTGGCAAGGGCACTAGATATAAAATCCTTGAAGCAATGGCTTCAGGTACTCCTATCGTTGCCACTCCAATAGCGGTTGAAGGTTTGAACATTACTCCTGGAAAGCATGCGTTAGTTAGCGATAATCCTATGCAGATGGCTCTAGACGCTCAAAAAATCATTTCAAACAAATCTCTTTGGGAGTCATTATCAGAAAACGGCAAACTTTTTGTTAAAAATAACTATGATTGGAAAATCATTTCCGACAAACTTGATAAAATATATCAATCAACAGGCAATTTATGCCAATAACCAAACTTTCTTTAATTATTCTTAATTACAACAGTTTTTTTTGGCTAAAAAAATGTCTATCTTCTCTAGAAGAACACTACTTAAAAAAAACCAAGTTTCCTATAAAAACCATCGTCGTTGATAACAACAGCAGCGACCAATCAATAGAAATGGTTAAAAAGGAGTTTAAATGGGTGGAGTTAATTGAGCTTGATGAAAATAAGGGTTTTTCTGCTGGCAATAATGTAGCTCTTAAACAAGCTGAGAGTGAGTATGTCATGCTTTTAAATAGTGATACAGAGTTTACTACCCACAGCAATTTAGATAAGTTAGTGGAGTTTATGGATGCTAATCCAGACATTGGAGTAGCGACACCTAAACTGGTTTTGCATGATGATGTGATCGACTGGGCATCACACAGAGGAGAACCAACTTTATGGGCTTCTTTAAGTTATTATCTTGGTCTAGAAAAACTATTTCCAAATACAAAAATTTTTACCAAGTATCATCAAAAATACTTAGATTTAACCGTTTCTCACCAAATCGATGCATGCTCAGGAGCAGCCATGATGCTTCGCACTTCATATATGAAACAAGTCGGCTACCTAGACGAAAGGTTTTTTATGTATGCCGAAGACCTAGACTGGTGCAAACGATTTCGTGAAGCTGGTCATCAAGTCTGGTATTTCCCAGAAATTACAGTGATCCATCACAAATATAAATCTGGCATAAAAACCCAATCCCCCCTGACAGCACTTCAGTCAAAACGACATTTTTATAACACCATGATTCAGTATTATGATAAACACTACAAAGATAAATATCCAAGATTCGTAAGATTATTATTACGAACTTTTTTGTTTATTAAAAAAGGAGGCATGTAGTTTGCAAAGCTCTTCTAAAAACATAACTATTGGCATTGATGCTCGACTGAGTGGCAAAGAACACGCTGGAATCGGACGCTATATTGAAAATCTTTTAATCGAACTTCAAAAGTTTAACAAACCAGATATCAACTGGGTAGTTTTTTTTCATCATCAAGAGCAAGCCGTTCCAATACTCAAAAAAGTAAAAAATCATTCAAATCTAAAAATTATCTATGTTCCAATAAGACACTACTCATTTTTAGAACAAACGAAACTGCCCAAAATCATAAAAAATGAGAAGCTCGATCTTCTTCATGTGCCTCATTTTAATATTCCATTGCTTAACAGAGTACCGATGGTTGTCACTATTCATGATCTATTGTGGCATCAACAGATTGGCCCAGAAGTCACCACACTCTCATCGTGGAAATATTATCTTAAATATATTGCCTATCGATTGGTTACTACTCAAGCGTTATTAAGAGCAAAAAGAATTTTTGTACCAACCAAATCAGTCCAAACAGATTTACTAACACTTAACTCATCACTAAAAAATAAAATAGTTGTCACTCCTGAAGGTATTAGTGAATCGTTTGAAAAACAGTATCAATGTTTACGAAATAGTAAAAAGTTGCCTCAAAACAACGATAGCAATTCACTAATCTATGTTGGATCTCTATATCCTCATAAGAATATTGAAGTGGTTTTCCAGGCATTAACTAAACTAAAAAGTTATAAACTGATAATTGTCTGCGCAAGAAATGTTTTTGTCGAAAGAACTCGCAAAAGAGTGGCTGAGTTAAATTTACACGATCAGGTTGAGTTCACAGGATACTTATCTGACGATGAGCTAGTTACAGCTATTCAAAACTCACTAGCATTAATTCAACCCTCAAAATCAGAGGGGTTTGGATTAACCGCAATCGAAGCTATGGCAGTCGGTACTCCAGTAATTGCTTCCAACTTACCAGTATTTAAAGAAATATATCAACAAGCACCTTTGTTTTTTGATCCAGATAATTCAGATGAGCTAGTCAAGCTAATTAAAAAACTAAAAGATCTTAAAACATATCAAGATCATCAAGCGGTCGGCTTAAAAACTGCAGAACTTTATAGTTGGAACAAAATGGCAAAAAGTACCCTAGACACATACCTGTCAGCACTTTCCAAAGTATGACCGATTCATTTGAAAAACTGCAAAATCTAAAAGTTGCTCTAGTGTACGATAGAGTTAACACCAAATATGGTGGAGCAGAGCAAGTTCTGCTTGCATTTCAAGATCTTTTCCCAAAGGCAACTTTATTTACCTCGGTATTTGATCCACTTAGAGCAGTTTGGGCTAAGAAATTTAGAAAAGTAAATACATCTTTTTTGAACCACTTTTCTGTATTAAAAAACAAACATCAATGGTTAGCTCCTTTGATGCCGATTGCCTTTGAATCACTTAATTTCTCAAAATATGATCTGATTATTTCTATTACCAGCGCAGAGGCAAAGGGCATCATCACCAATCACAACCAGCTTCATATCTGTTATTTATTAACTCCCCCCAGATATCTTTATGATTTTCAAAAGAATTATCTAGATTCAAAAACTCTTTTTTCTTTACCAATTGTGAAGCAATTTACGAAATTTTTACTAAAATATTTAAAGTGGTGGGATCAGGTAGCGATTTATCGTCCAGATGTCATTGTGCCATTATCCGAAGTTGTTTCTAACAGAATCAAGACATCTTATCGAGTTTCAACAGAGAACCCAATTTACCCACCAATTGATATGATTGATTTTTCTATCGATAATCAAGCACTGAGCAGATTTAATTTACCATCAGATTTTCACTTAGTAGTCTCTAGATTAGTATTTTATAAAAAAATTGATATTGCCATTAAAGCTTGTGCTAAACTCAATCAGAATTTGGTCATTGTAGGTTCAGGAGAAGAAACAGATAAACTAAAGACGTTAGCAAACAGATTAACCAAAAACTCTGAATCTGAAATTATTTTCTTATCCTCACAGCCACAAACAGTTGTTAACACATTAATGAAGCAGGCTAAAACATTCTTGTCTCCGGGTGTTGATGATTTCGGTTTAAGTCCGCTTCAAGCCAATCTGTTTAACACTCCCGCCATCATTAATTCACAAAGTGGAGTAGTTCCAATATTTAAAAAGTATGGATTTGGTGATATGTTAATGAGCGATTCTAGTGAAGAATTAGCTAACAAAATAATACAAACATCGTCTAAAAGCATAAAATCTGCTAACATAGATTCTATTAAAAAAATTTTAGGTACCAAATACTTTCAGCAACAGTTCGCTCAAATAATTATCAAAAATATAAAACGATGACAAAAACTCAACACTATTATGCAGTTATCTTGGCAGGAGGAGGAGGAACTAGACTTTGGCCAAAATCCCGCAACGATACTCCCAAGCAATTTCTTAAGCTAGCTGGCAATAGAACCATGATCCAGATTGCGGCAGATAGAATTAAGATGATCTTGCCCTGGGATCGCATCATTGTTGTTACAAATAAACTCTATGAAAAAGACATTAAAGAGCAACTTCCAGAAATACCTTCCAAAAATATTATTGCTGAACCTGAAAAGAAAGATACTGCTTTAGCCATGTTGGTTGGCTCACTTTATGCCAAATCTCTTGATCCTCAAGCCGTCGTCATGAATGTGGCCTCTGATCACGTTGTAACTGACGACAACGAATATAAGCGAGTAATCACCAAAGCCTTAGAAGTTGCTGAGAAAAACAACTATTTAGTCACCATCGGCATTTCACCAACAGAACCAAATACTGGTTTTGGCTATATTAAAGCCGGGACAATGATTGAAAAGATTACTAGTGATTTATCGCTGTCTCAAGTAGAAAACTTCACAGAAAAACCAGATTTAGCAACCGCAAAAAAATATATTTCTACTGGAAAATATTTTTGGAACGCCAACATGTATGTTTGGTCTGTAGATACAATTATCGATTCCTTTAAAAAACACATGCCAAAGATGCTAAAAATTGCCTCAAAACTTGAGGGGTTAAAGCATCAAATGTTTCATAAAGCTTTACCAGAGATTTATTCAGCGAGCGAAAAAATCTCAATTGATTATGCCATCAGCGAAAAGGCTGATAATCTCGTCTTAATTCCGGGTGATTTTGGCTGGAATGATGTTGGTTTATGGACAGTCGTGTATGAGTTAGGTCAGAAGAATAAAGATAAAAATGTAATCTTGAATGATGATCATAATGAAAAAATTGTGGCAATTGAATCAAAGAAGAATCTAATTCATGCCAACAACCGATTAATAGCTTTACTCGGAGTTGATGACATGGTAGTAGTAGATACTGATGAGATTTTATTAGTTGTTCCAAAAAAACAATGTCAAGATATTAAAAAAATTGTTGAGGCACTCAAAAAAGATAAAAAAGCAAAATTTTTATGACATATCAGCAAAAAAAAAGAGTTCTTGATTTGATAGTTGCCAGCGCTTTGATAATTGCGTTTCTCCCATTCTGGATTATTGTGCCTGTCCTAATTACTCTTGATACGGGAAGGCCTGTTATATTCAAACATCAGCGAGTTGGTAAAAATGGAAAAGAATTCTGGATATATAAATTTAGATCAATGATTCCCAATGCACAAAGAGTTTTGGAGCTAAAGTATCCCGAACTGTATAAACAGTTTAAGGCAGGAGACTGGAAGATTGAGGCAAAAAGTGATCCTCGAATCACTAAGCTAGGTAGATTAATCCGAGCCTTTACCATTGATGAGTTTCCACAGCTTTTTAACGTCTTAAGAGGAGAAATGAGTATGGTTGGTCCTAGAGCTTATGTGAAGGAAGAGCTTGATGAGCAGATGGAAAAGTTTCCAGAAACTAAAAAGTTCAGAAAAAAAATCCTGGCTGTCAAACCAGGAATAACTGGTGTTTGGCAGACCAGTGGACGAAATGAGATTCCCTTTACCAAACGTGCAAAAATTGATTCCAGCTATGCTAATGAAACCTCAATTAGACAGGACATCATCATTCTTTTAAAAACTCCAAAAGCGATGCTTTCCAAGTGGTAATCATTAGTTTATTCATTTTCATTCCTCTGATATACTATTTAGATTAAATACATATCATCTGTCCAAGCCATGAACATTCATAAAATTTTCAAAACAGGCTCATTTAAAAATGGAGCTGAATCATCATTAGAAAACTCAACTGAACCACAAACAGCCAAACCTAGACTGAAAAAATCGATTAGTTTTTGGCCAAAAAAGAAATCAAAGCGAATTCTATTGATTTTGATACTAATAGTAGCTTTATTTTTAGGCATGATTGGCGTCTTGGCAGCTCATACTTTAAGAGTTTCAAGGGAGATGATCACCGTTGGCAACGAGCTCAAATGGAATGCTCAATCGGCTTATGATAATTTTAAGGCTCAAAATTTACCTGAAGCAGAAATAAATATTGTTAAGGCAAAAGAAAATCTTGATAAACTTAATCAAAGTTATAACAAGCTAGGTATTTACCAAAAGATTCCAGTTTTCAACAAATATTATCAAGACGGTATTTATGGTTTAGCCGCCGCTAATCACGGTCTCGAAGCAGCTGTAGTTTCAGTTAAAGCAATCACTCCTTATGCCGATATTCTGGGTTTTGAGGGAGAAGGAACATTTGCTGGAGGTACCACTGAGGATCGAATTGG
>CAZQWI010000017.1:11519-11759 GCA_964596995.1 uncultured Pseudomonadales bacterium | reverse complement strand
CCGTTCAATATGTTTTAAAGAAGGTGCTAAAAAATGATTAAAGTAATTTGTATAAGCATGCTTAATCTGTTGAAGCTTTGAATGTGATAAATATGAATTGTTGCTAATGGCAACGTGAACCTGAGAGTTGTTGATCCTTGCCAATGAGGTGGCAACATCTAGTAAATACTTCTCTCCTCCACCAAAATGATTAGGAAAGTAAGGACTGTATAAAAATACTTTCATCATTTTATTGATTAA
>CAZQWI010000017.1:0-11509 GCA_964596995.1 uncultured Pseudomonadales bacterium | reverse complement strand
AGTTGTTGAGAGTTTGTGTACGCGATCATTTTCCCAAAGTTTTTTGATCTCAATCTCTCGTCTGTGATATTTATCTTCAAGTGGAGGGACTTGCTGCATTTCCCAAACCTGAATATAAATTAACATTTTGTTAATTCCTTGAACCAAAGCCTCAATTAATCCAGTTAATCCATCCTTAAAACCATTTTTTGCAATCGCTCTTCTAAAAAATTCCATTACACCTTTTCTCATAATAGTTAAAAAGGAAACAGGCTTAATACCTGATTTATGAAGTAGTTCCGCCTCAATATTTGTCCAGGCTGCAGATTTAATTAAATTTTGCTGAGTACTTCGATGAGTTAGGTGAATTAATGGGGTATGAAGCATAATCGTTTCTCCCTCATAAACTGGAGATTCGTGAACCTTCCCCTCCCATTGCTTAAATGATTTTTTTTCAAAAACTCTTGTGACAATATCGTCATCCCAACCACCATGCGATAGTTCTTCTCCATAACAAATATTTTTTCTTTTGATAGACAAAGCTTGGGCACTACTGGTTTCTAGATGAACTAAAATTTCCTTTGCCAAGGTTGGGGTAACTCGTTCATCTGCATCTATATAAACTAGCCAATCGGTTTGTACATGTTTTAAAGCTTCATTTCTTAAACGGGCAAATGAAGAATGTTCTAAATGAATTACTTTCGCTCCGGAATCTTCGGCAACTTTAGAGGTTTTGTCTGTGGAGCCACTATCAATAACAATAATTTCATCCACCCAACTCAAAGTTTTAATACAATTTAACAGTATCTGTTCTTCGTTTTTGGCAATAATAACTGCCGTAATATTGGTACTCATGAGCTATTTACACTTATTAAATAATTGGTTGCTTCCCAAATCTTTTGAACACGAAATCTAAGGCTGCTTGCCTATGTGTTGTCGAGCCCTTTATTATCATCTTTAATAAAAACTTTGCAGCTGTCAATTTATATCGTAATGGTGAATACTTAAGAAAAAATAAAATTCTATTTCTTGTTTGATAGTATTCATGAACCGATGAACCTGATCCACCAGTTGAACCAGCGTTTTTATGATAAATAACCGATTTTGGACAGAAGATTATTTTATAACCTTTTTTAATAGCTCGAATTGAGTAGTCAACATCCTCTAGATATAAAAAGTACCTTTTATCAAGGATTCCAACTCCTTCTATCAACTCACGCTTAATCAGCATGCAGCAACCAGTTGCAAAATCGGTTTGAGATAAATTATCAAACTGACCATAATCTACTTCATCAACTCCTCGATGAAAAGCGGTGAGATTTGGCCAGTCAATCGTTCCTCCTGCAAACCAGATCACTTTTCCTAACTCATCTTTTTTATAACTCTTTTGATGGAACTCACAACCTTTTTCAAAATAAATCTTACTAACTGCGATTCCTCTATCTTCTCCTTGAATTGATAAAAATAGTTCATCTAGAAACTCTTTTGTAACAGTTGTATCAGAGTTAAGCAGCAAAAAATAATCGGAGTTATAGTGTTTAACCGCATGACTCATTCCCAAATTATTGCCTCCGGTAAAACCAATATTATTATCGGTGCGAATTAACTCCAATTTGTCACTTTTTAATTTGGTTGGAATCTTGAACTCTTTTTGAGAGCCATTGTCAACTACGACGACGTTATACTCAAAATCCGTTGTTTTGATATTCTTAAGTGACTCAAGGCATTCTAAAGTCAATTTAGTAGTGTCGTAATTAACAATAATAATAGAAATTAGTGGTCTTGAGCCTATCATATTGTTTAATTATAACAAGAAAGAAGACAATGATCTTATACATTCTGCATTTTTTACTGAAGAAAAACTTAAATCCTAAATCTTCTTCTCAATTTCCAGTAAAAATTAGCGAAGCCAGTAGAGTTTTTAACTTTCCAATCAGCTAACCAATAACTTAGATCAGATCTGGATTTCTCCAACGCTCCAACAATTTCATGCTCCTGAGTATTATTGTGATGATTCTCGTTCTGCTCCCAAACTTTAAGCTGAACCGAGAGTTCATAACAAGCTTGAAGAAATGAAAGGCCAACTCCAGCCGTATTATCTTTATATCCAGAAAAAACAAAAAATCTTCGAAAAAACTCATTAAAAAAAGTTGAAATTAGCGCTGTAGCCTCAACCGGTTGAGAAAAACCTCTCAGGGTGTTCTCTGCCTGAACCGAGGTATAGCGGTTTAATCTTTCGAGATAAACATGAAAATTTGGATAGTGTTGATGAAGAATGGCATACTCCTCTTTTATTGGGACTTTTACTACCCTGCCTTTCATTGTAGGGGGTTGATGAATTGTTTCTGACCATAGAACCTTATCTTTTTGAAATAACCTTGGCTGGTAATCCGGCCACCAACCCGTGTGCTTAATCCACTGACCAAACATGATATTTTTTCTTGGAAATAAATACACATCAGCAGGATCATTTAGTTTGGTAATCTTAACAATCTGTTTCTGCAGGCCATCACTCACTCTCTCATCAGCGTCTAAAACCAAGATCAGTGGATGAGTAGCTTGCCTAATCGCATAATTTCTAGCTGGCTCAACATAACCTACGTCATCATGAAAATAAAACTTTGCCTTATGTTTTTGGGCAATTTCCTTAGTTTTATCAAAGCTATGCATATCTACTACCACTATCTCATCGGCAAATCCAACAGAATCTAAACAACCATCTAAAGTTTCAGCAGCATTTTTGGTATTGATGACTACGGATAATTTCATAGCAAGATTGTGATTAATTATTTCCATTATCAATCAAATCTTGAACTTTCACAAGAAGAATTTGAGTTAGCAACTGTTCTTAACTTTTGAGTGACTTAATCTCTGTAATTAATTTATCGTGGCCCACCATAAAAACCAAAACAGAATAAACTATTCCCATAACCACACCAGTAAACAAAAATCTAGTGATGCTCTGAGAGGCTAAATCAAATAAAAATATACCAGCCAAACTCATACCCACTGCTCCAAATAATTGCCTCCATATCTGTTGCCACACATCTACCTTAACAAATTTATTTACATAATAAACCGACAAGATCGATGAAAAAGAGATGATGATAGCCGCGATTGCCACTCCATTAAACCCAAAGAAGTAAAGAGTGATGGGCGTAATAACCCATGTTAAAGCCGTCCAAATGATCATTAATTTAAGCGATTTGTTAATTTGGCCGATAGCATTTAATGTATTAACAAGAGGAGTGGAGATAGCTGCCCAGCCAACACTTAGGGCAAATAAAACAAAACTCAAAATTGCCGGTTGCCATTTAGCGTAATGTGTAATCACTTGTGTAAGGGGTCCTATGAGAACACTCATAGCAACTAGAATTGGGAATATCAGCAAGCTAATAAAAAAGATTGATTTTTCGATTGCTTTTCTTAACAAATCTTTCCTATGCTGCAGTCTAGAAAAAGTCGGAAAGGTAATAGCCATTACGTTTTGTACTGTAAGATTATATGGATACATGGACCAGTTTTTTGACCACTGAATATAGCCAAACTGATTAAGCGGCAATGTCTGACCCAAAAATAAGAAAAATAACTGATCCTTAATTCTGGCAAGAAAATCGTTAAGCTGAAATTTAACTCCATATCCAAGTAATTTTTTAAGTGATTGCTTATTAAACCTGATCCCAACACTCCATGGCTTAATACTTAACATCACAGCAGTGCCAATTAACGATCTAGCTGTAATCGCCCAGGCATAAGCCACTACGCCAACTCCTTTCCATGCTAAATAGATCAAAATTCCGTCAAATAATAACTGCTCAATAATTTGTGGAACAATTAACAGAGAAAATTTTAGCTCTCTTTCAAGTTTTATTGAGGAGATAGTCTTAAGAGAAGCTAGCGGAAATGAAAAAGCTAAGGCAAACATTATCCAGATACCATCTGCACCAATTTTCTCTTGAACCACGCCCGTTCTGGTTAAAATAAAAACAATTAAAACTATTATCCAAGAAAGAATCTGTTGAACCGTAAAAGCGGTTCGATAATCTGTAACTGTGGGTTCATCCTTTTTCTGAACTAGTGAAGCAGCCAACCCAACATCTGAAAAGAAAATTAACAATCCAATAATTTGAGTGACATATCCATAAATACCAAAATCTTCTGGATCTAAGAATGCACTCAAGATAAAGGCGGTAGTTAATCCAAGTAATTGAAGAATGGCAGTTTTAAAGAAATATGAAAGTGCTCCCGCTACAGACTTCTTTTTAATACTCTGCACATCCTCATTCGATAAAATCTCTTCCATATCATTGGTGGTATCGGTTGGTGTTTGGTTAGGCTTTACTGGCATTTAGAAATTTTCTACTTAGGCTGTTGATAATTAAACCACAAAAAACCATCAAGGAGAAAGCAGATATGCTGTCGCTAATTTTTCTCAGGGTGGTAGATTTATACCTCAACTCAACAGTAGATGCTTCTTTGGGCACTGAAACCGAAATTAAACCCTGATCACTGACTATATGGTCTACTTGTTTGTTATCAATATATGCCTGCCACCCAGCAAACTCAGCAACTGAAAATTGAATTTCTGAGTCCTGGCTCAGTGATAAATTCATCTTTTTTGATTGAACTTTATTTCGCTCCAAAGTAACTTCATCATTTTTGTTTTGAGGAGAAATCATAAAGATGTCAACTGGTGGTTCATTCAATGTTAGATTTAAAGGTATGTAGTCCGGTAATACTTGACTCATCTCAGCTTGAATTCTTGATTCATCCGCATAAAAGAATTTATTAGAATCAGATAAGTAACTTTTTGGTTCAACAAAGCGAGTGTTCAAGAATATCAAAAAGATTATTACTCCTAAAAAAATAGTTTGGTTGCCAGTTTTTTTTAACAAACTTATTTGTGAAATAACCCAGCCACCAATTAATCCAATAAACACAATGGAAACACCCAAAAACCTCCAGGGAAACTGGACATATCTTAACAATCCGATCGTCTCCCAGATTAAATGGGAATAGTGCAAGGACATCAACAGAGAAAAACCTAGACCTAAAAATGTCAATACTGCTAAGAAGTTTTTACGAAAAAAGTTAGTCAAGTCACCAGATTTTAAAGATTGCGTAGTATTTATTAATAAAAAAACTGTAGCAAGAATAATAATTAACCACTGTCCATAACCTAGAAAAAAAGAAATCGGATCATTAGGTCCCCACTCACTTCCACCATAGCCCCAACTGGTTCGAAGAAACTGTTTGGGATAAAGAAAATGCACTTGATAGTTAAAGTAATCTGATAAAATGTATTGATCAACTTGAGTAAAACCTTTTTCAAAGAATGCTGGAAATAAATAAAATGATGACAGTCCCACCGCCAAGAATCCTCCTGCAAACAATCTAAATACAGATGTTTTCCAATTCGATTTATTAACTATTTTTCCTTTTAAGAACTGAGTAAAAAAAACGATTAGAGCAAATAAAATGATAAATGGTGCGAAGATTAATGTACTAATATTATGACTTAAAAAGAGAACTGAGAGTGAGGCAGTTAGCCATAAATAGCTATGTTTTTCATTTTTTATAATCTTAGTAATTGACCAAAAAATCCAAGGCAAACTCATAATTCCCCAGAGTTCATTAGCAGCACCACGCACATATAGATTTAAGATCCGATATGGAGAGATCGTAATTAATAATGATAAAAAAGTTGCTGAAAGATGACTTTTAAACAGTTTTTTTCCAAGTAAGAAACCACCCACTAACGTAAGAAAATTGCACAATAAAAAAATCGATTTAACAGAAAATATTAGACTTCCTGACAATAGATAAACTAAAACTCCAAAATAGTATGGCAAAGGTCCATAAAACTGAAACAGTGGCATTCCGTAGCCAAAACCAAAGTTTTGTGACCATCTAACAGGAAAATGACCATCGTTTAATGCTCTTTTCATTTCTGCAATTCTCGCTCCATGAACATAGTCGTGAGCTTCAAATAGCTTGGAGTTAAAAAATGGAAATGAAATTAAAATAAATCCCAGAGATGATATGAGAATTAATAGAGCTGATGATGATCGACACTTAAATAATTTTTTCATGCTCATTACTCGAATATCTCAATTTTAGCAGAAGATAATCATACTTGCTTCAACCTATCTGCATATACACAAATCTCATGCTAGTTTGATATGATAGATTGATTAGACATTAATTTATGAAAAGAATTAAAGATATTGTGAATATTTCAGGTGTACAGCGAAAGGTATATACCCAAGGATTACTACTTGGATTAATTGCTCTAATGGGAGCATTATTTTTCACGCTCTATTTTATTGTCCAAGTAATCCTAAGTAGATATCAAGTATTTCTTAAATCGGCTAATTTATCAAGTGAAGAGTTCATTGACATAATTAAAAAGATTGATCGAAAAAAAGAGATAACAACCCAAACCTTTCTTATTTTAGGTACAGATACTGTTGAGAACAGACCCGATTTTCCTCAGTTAACCGATACCGTAATGATGGTTCAACTAAATCCAGCTAACGCAACGGTTAATATTTTACCTCTTCCCAGAGATCTGTGGAATGATGGCTATAAGACAAAAATAAATGCTCTGTACGAGTATGGTAAAGAAAGAAATCCTGAAGATCCAACAGCCTTTTCAAAAGAAGTTATTTCCCAAATGACTGGTCAAGAAATTGATCGAGTAATTATTATTTCATTAGATCAACTTGCTCAGATGATAGATCTGTTTGGGTGTATCCAAATAGAGGTTGAGGAGGGTTTTGTTGACGAAAAGTTTCCCCGCACCGATGTAGATATCACCACTGAGCGAGATCCAGCAAAGCTTTACGAAACTATTGAGTTTAGGGCTGGCTCACACTGCATGGATGGAGCCACAGCTCTAAAATATATCAGAAGTAGAAACAGCTCTAACAGTAGTATTGGCAATGATTTGGATAGATCATCTCGACAACAAGAAGTTATCTCAGCCATCGTTGAAAATCTATCAAACCCAAAACTGTTTTGGTATTACCCCAATCTAGCTGGAGAACTGCTAAAATTTTACAATAAGAACTTTGACCAATATTTAAAGATTGAGGAAGCAGGAAATATCGGAATCAAGATGATTCAAAATCACTCAGAGTTGAAATTACATAGCTTAGGCTTGTCAATATATCCTGAAGATAATAGCGGAGTAATTGAACACCCTGATAACCTTACCCCATATGATAACCAATGGGTTTACACTATTAGAAACCAATTTGAATTTGAACAGTTTATTAAGCAATCATTTGAGCAATATTAGGATAATCATTTATGAAAAATAAAAATCTTAACTCACAGGAGAATATTCCTATTAAAACAAAGAATGTGATTAGAATACTGGTTGCAGTATTGATAGTGACGGCATTTGTGGCTGGATATTATCACTCACTGTTTACATTAGAAAGAAAAAAATATAACAAGCTTGAAGATAGTTATGTTCGAGTCAGAATGATGATTGGCAGAGAAGAGATGCAAAAACTTATTGATGATTCTTATGACTTATAAAGCTAGCTATTACCCATGAAAAAAAGAACATTGTTAGTCACTGGAGGAGCTGGATTTATTGGCTCTAACTTTATTCATTATTGGCTAAACAGTCATCCAGAAAACAACATTCTCAACCTCGATTTACTCACCTATGCAGGAAATTTAGAAAACTTGTCGGACTTAGTCGATTATCCTAATTACTCTTTTATACAAGGAGATATTCGAGACAAAATAATGGTAAGTCAGGCAATGAAGGGCGTTGACATTGTAGTTCACTTTGCGGCTGAATCTCATGTTGATAGATCAATTAAGAATCCGCAATTATTTCTTGAAACCAATATTTTAGGTACCCAGGTTCTTTTGGATGCAGCAATTCAAAATAATATTCAACGATTTCATCATATTTCTACTGATGAAGTATTTGGATCATTAGAACTCAATTCCAGTGAAAAATTCAATGAAAAAACAGCATATGATCCGCGAAGTCCATACTCAGCCAGTAAAGCAGCTAGCGATCATTTAGTTCGAGCATATGGTGAAACATATGCTTTACCCTTTTCCATTAGTAACTGTTCAAATAACTACGGCCCTTTTCAGTTTCCTGAAAAACTCTTTTCTTTGGCAATCACCAATTTAATCGAAGGAAAAGAAATACCAGTATATGGAGATGGTCTCAATGTAAGAGATTGGTTATTTGTTGAAGATCATTGCCGAGCAATTGATGCCATTATTAATGCCAAAGACACTATTGGCAAAACATACTTGATTGGTGGCCTTAGTAAAGACATCTCAAATTTAGAAATCATCAAGCTAATTATTAAATTGATGAATGAGGATAAGTCCAAGATTCAATTTGTTGATGATCGACCTGGGCATGATCGCCGTTATGCAGTTGATTGGACAAAGATTAATCAAGATCTAGGCTGGTCACCCAGCGTTACTCTTGAAGAAGGACTCAAAAAAACTATTAACTGGTATCAACAAAATCATACTTGGTGGAAAATGTTAAAAGAAAAAAATCAAGAATGGTTTAAGTCTCAATATTAACCAAAGAATATGGATATAAAAACAAAAACTCCTATTTTAGCTACTGGCATCTCTGGCTTGGTTGGATCAAAATTCCAACAACTTTACCAAAATAAATATGAAGTCCAAAATCTAGATATAAATCATCCAGTTTCTCCGACCGATATCACTAATTATGAACAGGTAATCTCAACAGTCTCTCAATCACCAGCTAAAAGTTTAGTTCATTTGGCAGCCTTCACCAATGTTACCGCTGCCTGGGAACAAAAAGATGATAAAAATGGTCTTGCTTATCAAGTAAATGTGATAGGCACACAAAATATTATCAAAGCATGCCAAGAAACTGAAAAACATCTTATTCATATTTCCACAGCGTATGTCTTTGATGGAGAATCTGATACTCTTTACTCTGAAGAAGATCAGCCTCATCCAATTGAGTGGTATGGACAAACAAAATGGGAAGCAGAACAAGCTGTTATGTCTAGTGATATTAATTGGACAGTTCTCAGAATTGATCAACCATTTAGATCAGATCCTTATGAAAGACCAGACGTAGTTAGAAAGATTATCGATGGCTTAAGCAACAATAGTTTGCCTCCTCAATTTTCAAACCAATATTTTGGCCCCACCTTTATTGATGATTTTGCCAAAGTTGTTGATTTCTTTATTAGAAAAAAAACTCAGGGATTATTTCACGCTAGTAGCGGAGAAAAATGGTCACCTTTTGAGTTCGCTCAAGCTGTTAAAAAAGCTCATCATCTAAAAGGCAATATTAATCCAGGTGATTTAAACGAATACTTAAAAACATTAAATAGACCATACCAAAAAAACACTGCTATGAGTTCAAAGAAGCTTAAGCAAATAATTGATTTTCAAATGAAAACGATTAAAGAAGCACTGAGTTTAACTCAATGATTTCTTTTGCTGAGCTCGCCACTTGTTGATCTTTTGATGATCGCCTGAGAGTAAAACAGCTGGCACTTCCCAATTCCGATAAATGGCTGGACGAGTATACTGAGGGTAAGATGTAACTCCAGTCTCTTGATGAGTTTCTTCTTGAAGACTCTCGCTATTTCCAAGCGTATCGGGGATTAGTCTAATGATTGCATCACTGATCACCAAGGCTGCTGGTTCACCTCCTGTAAGTACATAATTACCAATTCGTACCTCCTCATCAACCAAATATTTTGCAACCCTTTCATCCACTCCCTCATAATGACCACAAATAATGGTAATTTCGTTTAACTGTGAATAATTAGAGGCTGTTGATTGATCAAATTGTTTTCCCTTAGCTGAAGTTAAAATGATCTTACTTTTTGGCTGTCCTTTTTTTATATTAATTGACTCAAGCGCTAAATTTATTGGCTCAATCTTCATCACCATGCCGGCACCTCCACCATAGGGTGGTTCATCTGTTAGATGATGTTTGTCTTGCGCAAAATCCCGTATATTAATAATTTTTATTTCTAGATCAACTCGTTCTTGTGCCTTCTTGAGCATCGAGCTCTCAAAGGGAGAGATAAAGAAATTTGGAAATAGTGTTAAGATGTTTATTTTCATGATATAGATTGTATCATCTATGGACGAGATAATTATTTTCTCGTAGAATGAAATCCATTACAAAACATCAACGACAATGAATATCACTATTATCGGCACAGGATTTGTGGGAGTAGTTTCAGCGGCAGTCTATGCTAGCTTTGGAAATAAAGTTATTGGGTTAGATATTGATCCCAAGAAGATTAATTCTCTTAAACAAGGAAAGGTTCCTTTTTTTGAACCAAAACTAGAGGAGTTATTAATCCAGCAACAAAACTCTAAAAACTTGACGTTTACCACCAGTTATGAGAAAGCTATCAGCAAGGCTCAAATAGTAATCATTGCAGTTGGCACTCCTTCTCTACCATCAGGAGCAGTAGACTTAACATACATCAAGCGAGCTTGCGAAGATTTAACACCTCATTTAAAAAACGATGCCATCGTAGTAATCAAATCAACAGTTCCTCCAGGAATCTTTAAAGAAATCAGACCAATCATTGCCAGTAAAACAAAAGTAAACTTTTATTTAGCTGCTTTACCAGAATTTTTAAAAGAAGGCACCGCTGTTGACGACACTCTTCATCCAGATAGAATTGTAATTGGTGCAACCCAAGAGAAGGTTATCAAGCAATTAACTTCACTTCATCAACCATTTAATGCACCGATTGTGGTGGTTAAGCCTGAATCAGCTCAGATGATCAAGTACACTTCTAACGCTTATCTAGCCACCAGAATTACTTTCATTAATCAAATTGCTGATTTATGTGAACATAACGGCGCAGATATTAATGATGTTATTGAGGGCATTGGCTATGATAAACGCATCGGTCATCATTATTGGTATCCAGGTCTGGGTTATGGAGGTTCTTGCTTTCCCAAAGATGTAAATGAGCTAGCAAGTTATGCTAAAAAAGTTAAAGAGGATGAAAACCTGGTTATCACCATCAGTAAACTAAATGAGCAAAGAATCCCAAAGCTACTCAAAAAATATTCGAACTTAATTGGCGGCTGGAAAAACAAAACCATCAGCATCCTTGGCCTTTCATTTAAACCAAACACTAATGATATAAGAGAGGCTCCTGCCTTAAAAATCATTCCAGAACTAATAGATGGGGGGGCAACTATTAGAGCATATGACCCAAAGGCTGTTTGGTCACCAAATAATCATTCTAATTACACACAAACCAGCACTATTGAAGATGCAACCAACAATGCTGATTGCATTGTGGTCTTGGTAGAGTGGCCAGACTTCATTAACTATAAATTCCCCAAGGTTAACAAACCTACCCTTTTTATCGATACTCGCAATCTTTTTGAGGCTGAAAAACTTTCTTCACTCGGCTATACTTATCAGGGAATAGGTAGGTAAATATTTATGCCATCAAACGAAATAATCTTAATTACTGGCGGAACAGGTTTTGTTGGCTCTCACTTA
>CAZQWI010000016.1:0-12122 GCA_964596995.1 uncultured Pseudomonadales bacterium | reverse complement strand
TTAGATTCAGTGAAACAGAAGTTAAAGAATCAAGCCGAGATACTAAGGGTGTTAAAGGCATCAGTCTTAAAAAAGACGACTACGTAGTTGCTTTTGAAAAGATTGGAGATGAATTAAAGCAAGACAAAGAGGCCGCCATTCTCGTTGTTACCGAAAAAGGCATGGGGAAACGCACTCCTATTGATCAATATCCCGTACAAAAACGCTCAGGCTTAGGCGTTAAGATTTCTGATATCACCACAAGAACTGGAAAAGTAGCAAGCATCAGAATCATGACCAAGGAACACAGAGAGTTAGTGATCTCAACCGAAAAAGGGCAGACCATCAAACTTGCTAACAGTAAAAAAGCACTTCCTTATTTAACTCGTCCAACTCAGGGAGTCATTTTGATGAAACTTCCAAAAGGCGATAAGGTTGTTACTACTGCCTTAACTGAAGAAGAGGTGGAGTAGTCTTCAATATTTTCACAAAAATAGGGGAGAGTAGTGGTGATTGTGGACTCAGCGGGGCTCGAACCCGCGACCTCTTACATGCCATGCAAGCGCTCTAGCCAACTGAGCTATGAGCCCATCAATGTATCACGAGTAGTTATTTTAACACATCAATTGATTTGTGATAATCAGAATGTATTGATATAGAAAGACAACTATTTGATTTATTAGTTTATAGTTATGAATATTTAGTTATCTTTAATATTACTAATTTAGTTTTTATTATATTTAATTTAACCAATCATATATAATATATCCACTCAGCCTCAACAGTTCCTTAATAAAAAGAAAGTGTTCTTTTTAAGTTTTTTGCAAACGACTTGATTAATAATCATTATAGAAAATTCATTGATACATCAAGTAATGTATAAATAAGTGTCTATTAGCACTCGTATTATTTCTCTGCTAAAAAACAGCCCTTCTATTTCTTGGATAAAGAATCTAGTTTTCCCCGAGTTCTGAGGTCGGAATGAAACTTTTCGTGGATCTGTCTAAGCTTAGGCTGTGTGACGTGAGTATATATTTGGGTAGTAGCAATGTTCTTGTGACCAAGCAATTCCTGCACATCTCTCAAGCCAGCTCCATTGTTTAGTAAGTCTGTGGCAAAGCTGTGTCTAATTCCATGAGGAGTTAACTGGACAACTAGCTTGGCATTTCGAGCATACTTTTTAACAATTCGCTGCACACTCCTTGAAGTCAGACGTGCGTTTTCACCATCTTCAGTAATATCTGGTTTCTTTCCTGAATAATGAATAAAGACTGGAGTCCAGTTATCATCGCGAGCACTTAAATATTTTTTTAACCAGATTGCCGATCGCTCACTTAAAAAAACTACCCTTGGCTTCCTTCCCTTTCCAATCACACCAAATTCTCTTCGATCAATATCAACTTGGTCGCGATCTAAACTTACCAACTCGCTAACACGCAGTCCAGTCGAAAATAAAACTTCTAAAATTGCCCGATCCCTAAGTCCAGTTATCGTTGAAACAGTTGGCTGAGCCAACAATCTCTCCATTTTCTCTGAAGTGATAAACTGCATGGAGGTTGGTTCTCCCTTGGGTAAGTCAATTTTTTCAGGATGAAGTACCTTGACATCATTCTTAACTAACCACTTAAACCAAGACCGGATGGCAATAACATGATAACTCTGAGTGGTTTTAGCAAGTGACTCTCCTTGATCATTATTCAATCGGTTTAAATAGACTCTATATTTTCTTAGCAAATCTTGATTGATTTCGGTTAAATGTAGGCAGTTTTGAGTTATACACCAGTTAATAAATCTCTGAAGATAATGTCGATAATTTCTGATCGTTAATGAGCTCAAGTTCTTTTCAACCTCGAGATGCTCAAGAAAGTTTATCATCGAAAGCTGGAGTTCATTATTCTTATCGGTTTTCATGTATCAAACTTATTATAACGTAGAACAAATGAAGAATATTGATGTTTTAGTCAAGAATCCCAGAGGTCACATTTTTAGCAGAGAAGGGGAGTAGATGCTAAAGTGATACCGATGCATTTTTGCGCCATGTACAGGCATTTTCTTAAGGAGTATGAATAAATTCTGAATAGTAATATACCTTTTGATATATTTTGTAGCGTTTAAATTTGTTAATAAATTATATCACTAATACACAAATAATAAAAAAATAAGTTTAATGATGATGATAAAAATATTATCTTGCTAACAAAATAATTTAATCCTTAAAAAAATTGCTTCCGCTTCTTACTTATAAAAAAGTATTAGCTGAACAAGCTAGAACGTGTAAAAACAATACAAAGACAGTTGAAGCTTATCCATCTAAGGTAGAACTAAAATATCCATTAATAATGTAATTAATTGATACATCAATCCTTTGTTAAGTAGTTAAACGATAATTTTTAGGATAAGAACCTAATTAGAGCCTCAAAATCGGCTTTTTATAGTAATGGCTGATACTACTATCACGAAAACAATTATCCCACATATCCAGTTTGCAGTAATTTGATAGTAAATGATATAAGAACTCAAAACAATGAGTGAAAAAGAAACATGGGGCAGAAATACATGAAGTTGTTATGTTAAATACGATAATCAAGAGTTCAGCTAAAAAACTAACAATAATCAAGAATAAGAGAGATACTTAAGCATGATCGCAATCTTGAGTCTATGTCGCAAAAGTTATATTGTGCGACATAGTATCTTTTTTAGAGTTGTTGGCCACATGTTCCATAGGAGTAGTGGCCCTCTCTGTGAATGACCCAACTGCCCGTACTATCGTTATCACTCCCACTAAGGTCTACTCCCTGATTTAGTCAGCTTATCTGGCTTAGGAAATAAATCTTAATATTTAGAAAAAAGTGTATTCGGGTTTTATATCTTTACTTTAGTTTTGTACAAAATGATATTTTACCTTTCTCCAGCCCTCTCTCTCGCATAGATCGACTGAGAACTGAAGTCATACCTAAAGGAATTCTTGCATCTTTCTGTGAAAATGGTGTAAATAATCATTCACTTAAAGAGAAAACCTTAACAAACCAGGCTAAAATTAGTAAGTTATCCACATTGCTAACTATATCAAAGTATATCAGCTATCTATATCAAACAACATCAATATTTAAAATTATAGGCTCCTCTTCCCTAGTTCTTATCCTAAATTAATTTCACCTATTCCCTGTTCAAATTTTCTTTCAAAATCTTTTCTTTTTAGAGTTTGATACCATTTATCATTTCTTCTTAGAGATAGAAGGTTTTGTCCAGCATTTTGTTTCTAGTATTTATTTGATGAAATTCTCTAGATTTTTTTCTAATCGCTCTACCCTACTTTTTTACCGCAGAATCGGCAAAAATCTATATTGTCAAAATCTATTTACTTTAAAGGGAAAAATACTAAGAAAAGAACAGCTAAAAGAATTCCCATCATTGAGTATTCAGTTATTGTATTTTTAAACAGCCTTCCTCTTAAAAAAGAGTGTAGTATGCCAAGAGTCAGATAGATCAAACCGGTAATAAACAGAGAGGCATTCCAGAGAGATATCGGCATTAACGACAGCAACATTGCAAACTCAGCCATAAAGAGAGAGATTAATAAGGAGTAAGCCAAGAGATCCTTAGCAATAAAATCCTCCAGGTTAACTGACCACAATGAAGTAAAAATTAATGGAAAATGAACTAAACCTACCAACAAGCCATTTCCCCAAAAAGGCAACCTTAATGAAAAAATTGTGTTAGTAAACAACAATGAAGTCAATAAAACAATTAAAAATCCAACAGCATGAGCTGCATATAATAGTTGGATAGTTCTACCCTTGGCTACCGAAAAAATATTACATGTGAGAAAAAGCGCGTATAAGCCAAGTCCAAAGAGAGCAAGTACTGCTGAACGGCTGAATACATTGGTTGGTAATAAAAAATAAAAAAATGAAACCGACATCGCATATAAAGTCGGTAAAGGCACAATAGTAATTCGCTCGTGAAGCTGAAGATCATCAGATAGCGCCCATGAACCAGCTAAATATGTTAATACTCCCAAACCAGCAACACCCCAATATTTCCACTCAATTGGCACATACTGCAGAGCAAAAAATGCCAGCAATAACAAAAATGTAGATATAACAAATTTTTCTCTTCTTCTCATTATATTGAGTTTACCTGATTAAGTTCATTCACACTGCAATATACGCCGTCAACATCATCTAGCTCAAGAAGTGAGTCTATTAACAGCTGAAGTTGTTCCTTATGATCTTCTTCTTGAATTGGGAACGGCATAGTACATTTATAGCTTTCTCGATCATTTCGTTGAAACATATACTTAACCGACCCAGGAGATCCCAATGACCCCCCTGCCCTACTTAAAGCAAATCGAATCTCGGCAGTTGTACGATTTTTATTATCAGTGCTGCAGACAATCATTATTCCAACTCCTTTTGAATCAAAACCCTCGTAAATAACCTCTTGCAGACTCCCCTCTTGCCCTTTACCCAATCCTGCTTCAATAGCTCTTTTTATGTTTTCCTTGGGCAAGTTAATCTCTTTAGCCTTATCAAGCCATAGTCTAAGATTGGTGTTTGTTTCTGGATCACCTGAGCCAACTTCTCGGACCGCACTACGAATACCCCTGGAGACTTTACTAAACTCCTTTCCTCTTTTGTGATCTTCGGCAGCTTTTTTATATTTAATGTTTGCCCATTTGCTATGTCCTGCCATAGATTTCTCCTCATGATTTCATTTTTAAAAAAATGTTACTCTCGATTATATCAAACAAGATTAGATTTGTATTTTTTATAAACTTGACAACTGAATCAAAAATCATTATTCTTTGACACAATTGGATCAGGGATTAATCTAGATCAGTCCCTGAATATATTTTTAAAACTTATGAAAAATATCGCTCCCCTACAAAAACAAGCTGTTAAGGCTGCTAAACTCGGAAAATGGCAAGAAGCCATTGATCTAAATCAAGAAATTCTTGAAGAAAATCCATGCAATATCAATGCTCTGAATCGCCTGGCTTTGTCTCAGATGCAACTTTCTCTGCTCAAGGAAGCCAAAGAAACACTATGCAAAGTTCTTGAGCTTGATAAACATAATAAAATTGCCTTAAAAAATCTCGAAAAAGCAAAAAAGAAACAAAAAGGGAAAATCGCCCAATTCAGTCAGTGTTCTTCCTATATTGAAGAGCCTGGAAAAGCAAAGGTGATCGAGTTAATTAGACTAACTGAAAAAAAGAACCTAAAAAAATGCGCCGTTGGTCAAGAGTGCATTCTCGATCCAAAAAGTAGCTTTATATCAGTAAATATTGCCGAAGATAATGGCTATCTGGGAACACTACCAAAAGAGATATCGGTTAGACTCATTAATCTTATTAATGGAGGAAACGAGTACCAATGCATCATTCATTCGATTGAGTCAGATCAAGAAAAATGTAGAGTCTATATTGAAGAATCAAAAGTATCCCCAAAGAATCAGGGCAAAACATCATTCCCAATAACTATCGAGGCTGAATATCAGGATCCTGAGATTATCTCCTTAGAACATGATTTAAAAAACAGCCTTGCAATAGATTTTGAAAGCGAAGAGGAAGATGACCTTATGGGAGAAAATAAACAGGAAGAGTTTGAAGACACAAATAAATCTTTGCTAAACTCATCAATTCAGGATGATAGTGAAGAAGACGAATAATTCCTATCCAATTACTCTAGACCTCCAAGAATCATAATAATATCCGCTCTATATCTTGAGACAAGCTCTCTTGATTTATCAGAGTTTAATATTTCATACTGACTAAATAACTTAGAACCAATCTCATTTGATAAATCCTGACATCCTAGCTTATCCGATACTGCTAGACTGTTTTGGTTGCTTTTTTCTGGAATGCTATCAACTCTGATTATCCGTAAACCCGAGGCCTCAATTATGTTTGTAGTTTCTTGTGCATAACCAGAGATATCAGTAGCATTTAAAACCGCAATCGAACAGTCACTTGAAAAGGTACTAGGTAATGATTGTGACCTTGAGTAGATCTTGGACTCATCCCAATCAGCAAAAAAAACTGCAATCCAATTTTGAATTGACTTTTTATTTGGAGACAAAGAGATTTTCTCTGTCGCATATCTTTTCACCGAATCCTCTACTAAAGAATCGTTAGAGCTTACTTCAGACGTACTTAACTGTAATTCATCCTCAAAGATAAGCGTCTCATCGACTAATCTACCCACTATCCAAGAAGAGTTAACTTCATTCAAGGGCATCTTTTTTTTGCCAAGATAATCAAGATAATCAATCGTGTTCCCTTCATTGATTAATTGATCATCTATATTTGGCCATGAAAAAACATAATCATCGTTAATTAAATAAAGTTGCATTTTATTAGCATTTGCATTTAAATGTGCATAATAAATTTTATTGATTTTAGAATCAGAATTCTTAAAAATGTATACAAATGATTTTGGAGTTTGATTGGTTATAAGCGTAGGGAAAAATAACCAAACAGAAATAATAATCACAAGAAAAACAAAAACCAAAGCAATAACTATTAGCAATAGTTTTAGCAATTTTTTAAATAGAGAAAAAAAATTATCTTTAAAGATAGCTAAATTAGATCGTCGCTTGTTATTTGAAACCTGGATATAATCTTTCATAGACAGACCATGGAAAAACTCCTTAGTCTACTTTAACTGTAGCAAAAAAATGAAAACTATTCAGAAGCGCTCTACTCTCCCAACTCAAATCTCTTAAATTTGGCGACAACCATCTTTTCGCCGATCTTGCCACTTAACAGTTTTATTAAAGTTTCTATCTTAATACTTGAGTCCTTAATGAAGTCTTGGTCTAGCAACTCTTCAACAGTTTCGGGATTCATGGCGACAACTTGCATTGCCACATCTTTAGCCATTTCTTTGAACTCATTATTCTGAGCGACAAAATCAGTTTCGCATCGAATTTCGACTAATGCGCCAATCTTCCCATTGCTGTGAACATATTGTGCAATTAATCCAGCTGTAGTTGCCCTATCCTGGCTCTTTTCAGCTCTTGCTAGCCCTTTCTGAGCAACAATCTCTTCAGCCTTTTTTAGATCGCCCTCAGCCTCTTCAAGAGCCTTTTTACAGTCTAAGACTCTAGCTCCAGTAATTTCTCTTAATTTTTTTATTTCTACAGCTGATATTTTTTTCATTTTTTAACCTTCTTGCTTGCCTAGTTGATAAGCCTTAGCAATTTCTTCAACTATGAAGGAAATGCTTTTCACTGAGTCATCATTAGCTGGAATAACTAAATCAACTAAATCTGGATCAGCATTAGTGTCAGCCAAAGCAATAAGAGGAATTTCAGCAGAGTTAATCTCTTTAACAGCCACCTTTTCTTTAATTGGATCAACTACAAAAACCACATCTGGAGAAGATTTTATATCTCTAACTCCCTCAAAAAATCTTTGTAATCTGGTTAGTTCTTTTTTTAGCTGAGATTGCTCAAACTTTGTAAAAGCTTTGTATTCTCCAGCTTTAAACTTATTTTCCATGGTAGTCATTCTTTTCACTGATTTGCTTATTTGCTCCCAGTTTGAAAGAAATCCACCCAACCACCTAGAGGTCACATGCATCATGCCAGCCTCTTTTGCCACCTTTTCAACAACTTCACGAGCATGTCTTTTTGTACCAACCATAATCACCTGCTTGTTTTGTTTACCCAAAAGATAAAAGTAGTTATAAGCTTTTTGAAGCTGTTGGGCGGTCTTGGCAAGATCAAAGATATGAACTCCGTCCTTATCTGAGTAAATAAACTCATCCATCTTTGGATTCCATTTGCTTCTTTGGTGTCCAAAGTGGCAACCAGCATCAAGCAAATCTTTTAAATCATACTCGGGTGCTTTGTTAGGTAATTTTGAAAAATCAATCTGTGACATATTTTTGTCCTTGTTCTTCTTGATTCTCAATATCTTTGAGAGTCAAGAACAGCCGCATTGAGAAAAATCAGGACTTTTAACTCAAGTGGCTTAATTATTAAAAGTTAAGAGTGTGAGTATACCATAAGATGGACACTTTCGGAAGAACTCTAATAAAAAAACCTCACCTCTCCCCTTCTTCAATTATTTTTTTAATTCGCAGGATATTTTTTAAATCTGGTCCCTTATTATCAAATCCAGGTACTTCAGTGATTATGGGGATGTTAGAAATTTGTGAACTATGTAGAAATCTTTTAATATCTTGAGGAGGAATCATCCCCTCCCCTATATTGTCATGACGATCGTTACCAGAATCAAACTCAACTTTACTATCATTTAGATGGACACATTTTAGAGAATCTACTAGTTTTAATCTCATAATCTCACTCAATAAATCAGGATGTTTCTCATCAACAAACTTTGAGCTTGGGACCAAGGGATATCCTGCAGCAAAAGCATGACAAGTATCAACACACCAGCCCACTCTCTCATCATTAAGCTCTTCGAGTAGCCAACTTATTTCTTCAATACTTGAGGCAATTTTCCCTTTTTGTCCAGCAGAGTTTTCGATTAGCAAGGTGCTATTTAGAGGAGCTTTTGAAAGGATGTCGCGCAAAGTTTTCAGTAATGAATCTTTTGTTGCTTCCCAGCCTTTCCCTAAATGACTACCCAGATGCACCACTACTCCAGAGCCTTTAATCAAACTATCAAACTTTAACTCATGAGATAAAGAGTTTTTAGACTTCTGTCGTAAATCATCATTTGGAGAAGCTAAATTAATCAAATAAAGAGCGTGAGTAAAAGTTGATTCGATGCCCAATTTTTCTTTTTCTGAAAACAATTTGTTTAGATCATCTTGCTCAGGTAATTTCCTACTCCAGGACCGAGGACTTCCCGAAAAAATCTGCATACAATTGCACTCAATCTCAGCTGCTCGTTGCACAGCTTTATCAAGCCCACCCGCCATTGAAACATGTGCACCAATCAATCGTTTTGTCTTAGTTGAGGTTGTCATCTAAATTATTGCTAATATTTTTTTCAAAAATATCAATTATCTTTTGAAGATCATCATATAGATCAGCTTTAATGACCATCTTTTCTCCAGATACTGGATGAAAAAAACTTATCGCCGATGAGTGCAAAAACTGTCTAGAACACCACAACTTATCCAAACTACTTCTTTTTTCCCCTCCGTAAACTGAATCAGAAACGATGGGATGACCCATGTGAGACATGTGAACTCTTATTTGGTGAGTTC
The DNA here is from genome assembly GCA_964596995.1 of uncultured Pseudomonadales bacterium. Lineage (GTDB taxonomy): Bacteria > Patescibacteriota > Microgenomatia > UBA1400 > PJMF01 > DAOLOF01. The sequence goes on along the minus strand of CAZQWI010000016.1, from coordinate 2,958 downwards.
TGCCAGTTTTGGGCATACACTCTACTAAAGAAAACCCTTGTTGATAAGAAATTAACTTTTTTTTAATCTTAGCAGCCGTTAAACATTCATCTAATTGAAAAATCGAGGAATAATCATGTGGAGAATAATGACGCAAAACTCGATAATGAGTTGAGGATGACTTGCCGTCGATGTCGGCTCTAAATTTATGACGGTTGGTTGTTGAACGAGCAATTGGAGCTCTGATCACACTCGATTCAACTCTCATTTTCCCATGAACTAAACAGAGATATTTTTTTGAGATTTTTCTTTCTTTAAACTGCTTTAACAAACTCACTAAAGTTCCTGGATCTTTCGCTAACAACAAAACACCACTGGTGTCTTTATCTAATCTATGAACAACCCCTTGTCTTTGTAAAAAAATTTCCTCTGGAGTTCCATATTTATCTGAGAAATCTTCTTTAATCAGGTGTTGCCACACATTTTCGTTTTTGCATAATTCCTCAAGTTTCTTCTCTCCACCAAACCAATCAACAAACCAAGATTGAATCGTCTCGTCGCTTACAGTTTTTGCTTTATTAACTACAATTCTGGGAGGTTTGTTAATCGCTAACAAATATTTATCTTCGAACACAATTTGTGGAATCATAAACAATCCTTTAGCAAAATATTAATTTGCGAATTTATTTCTTAACTGCAAAAAATTTTTTTTCAGAAAACGAAAAAAATTTTCTATTTGCTCTCATGAGAAGAATAACTAACGAAAGAGTTAGAAGCAATACATTCAAAAATGGATCAACTACAAAATTCCCAATAAGAAAGATAGGGCTCTGGAAAAAAGAAATAACTATTGAAAAAGTTGCATAGAAAAAAACAAAACTTGCAAAAACAAAACCTGTTTGAGCAGTCTTTTTTCCTGAACGATACCATTCGAATGTTCTATAGTGATACTCTAGCCAGTTGAGTACTTTGAAGATGATAATGTGAAACACTAAATAATATAATTGTATTGGATGTCTTTTTTCGAATACTCCAGGAAAAATTACTCCCCAGGGTAATGATGTCGCATTGCCAAATCTTATACCACCCAAATAATATCCTAAGTTAACCCAAATTAAACCCATAGTTACCGCCTGTGCCCACCAATCAAGAATCTCGTAAGCATCCCATTTCTGCTTCCTGGAAAAAAAGAATAAAAAAAGAGTTGCTCCAACTAATCCAAATAGTAATTGCGAACCTGGAAATTGCACAAAATTAAACCACTTTAAAATATCCCAACCAAATCTTGACCAAGAAAAAATGATATAACCTGCCCGAGCAACAACCCAACCAAATAAAAATGAGAGTAAGAAACCATCAAAAACTTTTGTTTCTAAATAATTCTCTTCCCTCGCTCTTCTCCAAAAAATCATTGCTGTAACAAAAAAAGCTAAGACTGTCAAAACACTTAAGCTTCGTAGCTGAAAAGATCCAAGTGAAAAAATTGTTGCGAACATATATATGAAAATTCGTTAACAGTGCTTAGAGATAATAACCACTTCTTATTAAAAACTTGTGCCGCGGGTGAGAATCGAACTCACACAAGGAAACCCTCATGGGTTTTTGAGACCCACGCGTCTACCAATTCCGCCACCGCGGCGACAATCACCATATTCTAGCAGTATCTCTTGCCTTTTTCCATAAAATCAAGCATAGTTATAGATATAAATAATTTATGAACTACTTTCAAGAAATAGCCACTAGCTTATTTGACGTTACAAGTATTTGGTCAGTCGTTTTTCGAGCCTTTTTATGGATCGCAATAGCAGTCATTATTTTGGTTGCTACCGACCACCCTCATCCAGAACAGAGTGCAAGAAATGTGAAAAGCTATTTGGGATTTTTTATTCTATTTGTTGTTATCTCAACCAGCATGATCTTTTTGCTCTTTGGAGTTATCTCTGTATAAGCTTGCGCACAATCACTCATTTCTTGAGAAATAGATACATCGCGCCAGCACAACTTATCCAACTTTATTTTCCATTCCAAAAAACTTAATTCTATCTCCTCTAAAGAAGAGATCTATCTCTCCCAGTGGACCGTTTCTGTGTTTTGCCACTCTTAGAGAAACTTGCTCACGAATATCTTCATCTTTTCGATATAAAAACATCACTACATCTGCATCTTGTTCAATAGCTCCTGACTCTCTTAAGTCAGACAGTTGCGGACGTTTCTCTCCCCTGCTCTCAACAGCACGAGACAATTGAGAAAGCGATAAAATCGGGATTCTAAGCTCTCTTGCAATATTCTTGAGTCCCTGTGATATTTCTGATACTTCTTGAACTCGATTATCAGCTGTTTTTCCATGAGCCAACTGCAAATAGTCAACCACTATCAAATCAATTTCATGTTCCGACATTAATCTTCTGGCTTTGGTTCTCATCTCATAGATACTTAATCCTGGAGTATCGTCAATGTATAAAGAAGCATCAGCCAAAACTCCCATCGCATCAGATATCTTGAGAAAGTCTTGTTGATTCAAGCGACCAGTTTTTAGCTTCCAGGCATCAATATCTGCTTGAGCAACCAATAGTCTATCTACCAGCTCTTCTTTACTCATTTCAAGCGAGAAAAACCCCACTTTTTTCTTGTATTTAACGGTAATATTCTGAGTAATATTCAGAGCGAAGGCAGTTTTTCCCATTCCTGGTCTTGCCGCTAAAATAATTAGGTTGGACTTTTGCATTCCAGCCAGCAAATTATCTAAATCTTGAAAACCCGAAGGCACTCCTCTTAAATCACCTTGATTTTTTTGTAACTCATCAAGACGTTCAAAACTCTCTACTAGGGTATCTTTAATCGGAATGAAGTCTTTTGCTGAATGTGTTTGTGAAATCTTAAATACCTTTGATTCGGCTGAGTCCAGCACATCCTGGGCACTTTTGCCGCTATCGAAGGCCTGTTCGCTCATCTGGCCAGATATAGTGATTAGTTGTCTTT
>CAZQWI010000015.1:10162-12585 GCA_964596995.1 uncultured Pseudomonadales bacterium | reverse complement strand
TCTTTTCCTATTTAATTATTGGCATTATTGGGACTGCTGCCTATCAGCATTCTCTATTTACCCATTACATTGCCTATTTAATCCCGATTACCTGCATTCTCTATGCTCTTTCTCTAAGACTGATCATTAAAAAATTTAAAGTCTACTCACTGCCATTTGTTGTCCTTGCCTTAGTTGGATTCATCTTTTTTAACTTTTCTAGATGGCCGTTAAACTCGAATTATCTATTTCTCAACACAAAGCAAATCTCTGAGCAAATTTATTCACATCTTCAGCCAACTGATCGATACGAAATAGTGCTTTTATCAGAGACTAGAGATCTGTACGGTCAAAGTTATCGATTCTTTCTCTCCACTACTGATAATCCACCGGTAGTTCGAGATAAAGGTGAAATTCCAGACACACTGGTAATTATTGATGAAGAGAAAAAGATCGAGGATGTCACTCAATTACCGATTTATGAGATTCAAATTTTTCCAGAAAAAAATATTGATCAAAAAATAATTAACGATAATTTAGCAAATATTTACATCATTAGAGCGGATAAAAATCATGAATAATCCATTCCTATCAGTCGTCATTCCCTCATACAACGAAAAAAACAACCTAAAAAGACCAGTTCTCAATGAAGTTATTAGCTATCTTAAACAGCAGGATTATAACTGGGAGGTAATCTTGAGCGATGATGGCTCAACCGATGGCACATTAGAAGAGTTAACTAAGTTTGCATCTCAATTTGATAACGTTCAAGTCTTAGCTAACTCTCATATGGGAAAAGGCCCGACCGTAAGCTCAGGAATGTTAAAAGCATCTGGCGAGTGGAGATTGTTCACCGATTTTGATCAATCTACTCCTCTCAAGGAAGTTGAGAAGCTTTTAGCTCATGTTACAGATAATGACATCATCATCGGTTCAAGAGAAGTCCCTGGTGCCCTGAGAGATAAAGAGCCTTTTTACAGACACCTAATGGGAAGAGGGTTTAATTTACTAGTTCAAACACTGGCTGTTCCAGGTATTTATGATACTCAATGTGGCTTTAAACTTTTTTCTGCTCACGCTACCACAACTCTTTTTAATCAGTTATTTATTTATGCGGGTAATAAAATCAGAACCGACGCCTTTACAGGTGCTTTCGATGTCGAGTTACTCTACTTAGCCAAAAAGAATAACTTCAAAATTAAAGAAGTTCCAATCCTGTGGAAGCATTATTTCACCGATAGGGTCAATCCCATTAAGGACAGTATTAGAATGTTAAAGGATATAATTAAGATCAGAATCGCAGACTTACAGGGAAAGTACTAGATCTTTTTGAAACAGACACATGTTTAAAAATTTCTCTAGAAATTCAAAAGTTTTCTTTTTTATTTATCTTGGTTTGACTGGACTTTTTGCAATCTATTCCTTTGGACTAACTACTCCCAATCTCATCTTAATTAATTCAAACTGGTTTAGTACTTTTCAATTTTGGATGTGGAAGAATTTTTTTAATAATCGCGAACTAGCTTCCGCGACATTCCTTTTCTTTCTCAGTTTTTTTTGGATTTTATATATATTACTGGTTAAGTCGTTATCAAAGGAGAAACCTGTTTTCATTAGACAGCAAGCGCTATTAATCATTCTCATTTCGCTTCCAGTGCTGATCAGCTCCAACATGTTATCCAATGATGTTTTTAACTACATCTTTAACAGTAGAATGATCATAAAATATCAGGCGAATCCTCATCTTAAAACAGCCTTAGATTTTCCATTCGATGACTGGACTCGCTTCATGCACAATATTCATACTCCAGCACCTTATGGATACGGTTGGACTGGAGTGTCTTTGCTTCCTTATTTTTTAGGAGCAGGAAAGTTTCTACTAACTTGGCTAAACTACAGGCTATTTAGTTTAATTAGTTTAATTTTTTCTTCAGTAGCTATCTCGAAATTATATTTCAAAATCCACAGAAAACAGCTTGATTTGCAAAATTGGGCGATCTTCTTTTTAAACCCATTGGTGTTAATTGAAGTTTTAAACAATTTTCACAATGATCTCTGGATGATGGCTCCAGCTGTTGCCTCCATTGCACTCCTCTTAAACAAAAAAAGATGCCTCATTTGGCCGATATTTTTACTTCTATTCTCAATTTCGATCAAATACGCAACTCTCGCTCTGATACCAATCTTCATAATCGTTATTCTTTCTAGATTAAAAACTTTGCAAAATAACAATTTTTTAAAGAAGATTGTGAAGTTTACACCCGAAATCTCCTCCATTTTAATGTTTTTGCCGCTATTAACATCACGATCTCAACAGTTTCATCCATGGTATCTACTGTGGGTTTTAATCTGGATCCCAGCCACAAAAATAAAAATCCTTAAAACCCTTTTCATAACTTTTTCTTTTACTAGTCTCTTTAGATACATTCCGTGGATGCTTAATA
>CAZQWI010000015.1:8860-10152 GCA_964596995.1 uncultured Pseudomonadales bacterium | reverse complement strand
ACGGCTACTCACCAGAGATCTTACTCCAACAAAAAATGATCACTTGGTCAGCCATTCCTCTTTCATTATTGGTATACTTTTTCATAAAGAATATTAAAGATGTTAACAATGTTAAAACAAATTAAAAAGTTTTTTTTAATCCCACTACTTTTTATATTTGGGTATTTTATTATTCATTTGCTAAATCCTACAAATTTACCAGTTTTTGCGGATGAGTCAATTTATATCAGATGGTCTCAGTTAATTATTGATGACTGGCAACAGTATCTTTTTTTTCCATTAAATGATGGCAAAACCCCTATTTTTATTTGGGCATTGGTTCCCTTTCAGCTGATATTCAAAGACCAACTCTTGGCAGGAAGATTTTTGTCAATGCTGGTGGGGTTATCTCAGGCTTATACAATGTATCTATTAGCTAAAGAGTTTCGATTAAGTAAGGTTTCGTCGTGGTTGGGAGCATTTTTTTCTGCAGTCCTTCCCTATTGGTATTTTCACCATCATTTAGCCCTGATGGACGGAATGCTAACATTATGGATTTCATTATCGCTTTTATTTTTGATTCGAACAAAAATTGTCACTAATAAAAAACAGTCATATTCATTTTTCAATGTTTTTTTGTCAGGTTTTTTCTTAGGATTAGCGATCTTAACCAAGTTCCCGGGAATTCTGTTTATTTTGCCATTATTTGCGATTGCTCTTATTCTTCACTCTCCAAAAATTAAGATTAGAAAAATCTTTTTCAACTTCTTTTTTATATTAATGGTGGCGATCATGATGTTTTTGCTATTAAGACTTCATCCTTCATTTAGTCAGTTATTTGCGAGAGGTAGTGACTTTTTATTTTCGTGGCAAGAAATACTTTTTAATCACAAGTGGATGGAAACATTACCAAGTTGGCCGACATATTTTGGATACTTTTCTCATTACTTAACATGGCCCATTCTCTTTCTATCGCTACTTGGCATTTTTCTTAGTAAAAAAAGAGAGAGCCTTGCAATAAACTTGGGGTGGGTTTTATATGCAATTCCAATCATGTTAATGGGTCGAGTGGTATTTGCCAGATATTTAATCTCTGTAAGTCTCTTCATCACATTAGCAGCTGTAATTTCCCTAGATCAATTAATGAAAAAGGGTCTTGTAGCCAAGGTTTTTTTAGCTATTTTGATTGGGATAACAACTTTTCAGTCTGCTAGATTTATTTACTCAATACAGTTTGAACCTGAAAAAGCTGAGTTTGTTCAATCAGATAGAGAGCAGTATTTAACGCAGTGGTCAGCTGGATATGGGGTAAA